>CAZSON010000005.1:0-33582 GCA_964608375.1 uncultured Desulfobacter sp.
CTCCCTTGGATGTGCAGTTGGTAGAAAGCCGACAACAGCGGCAACTTTTCAAGGAGCTTGTAAGCCGGTATCACTATTTGGGATACGCAATGCCCTACGGGGCACGGCTCCAGTATTTGATCTACGTGACCCGACCTCAGCGGGAAGTGGTCGGGTGCGTGCAGTTTTCGAGTCCGGCCTGGCGAATGATGGTGCGGGATCAATGGATCGGCTGGGACGATGCGACACGAGTAAATCGATTGCAGCACGTTGTGAACAACAGCCGACTGCTGATACTGGCTCGTATAGACAACCTGGCCAGCATGCTGCTCTCTTGTGTTTTGAGGCAACTGCGTACAGACTGGTACCAGCACTACGGTCTGGAGCCCTGGTTGGTGGAGACACTGGTGGACCGTCAGCGGTTTTATGGGGGATGTTACCGTGCGGCCAACTGGACCGTGCTCGGCGAGACCAGTGGCCGGGGGCGCATGGACCGTGGGCACCTGCGTCACGGGGCAGAGGTAAAAACCGTGCTGGTTTATCCCCTGGTCAAAAATGCGGTGCGCCGGCTCAGGGATGTGGAATAAGGGAGACGATGAATGCATTGGCCAAACTTTAGCCCATGGAGCAAGACTATGATCATGCCAGAAAAAACTTTAAGCATATCAGAGTATTATTAGATGAAATAATGAGAGTGACATAAAACAAAAAATTAGAAAACAATAAAGGAGCTGATTATGGAGATCGTAAATTATAACGACTGCGAAGACGTAAAAATCGACAAATTTCCTTATAAAGGGGAGAAGAAGGATGTCGTGGGAACGAGCATCCGCTGGCTGAGCAAACACGGCGACGACGGAAACGGGTACCCGGAATACGGACTTCGTTATTTTACTATTCAGCCCGGAGGATCCATTCCAATCCACAATCATTTCTATCACCAGACCATGTATATTCTACATGGACAATTTGAATGCTGGCGCTTCGATCCGGCCACCGAAGAAATCGCGGAGCGATGTGTCGCAAAACCGGGAGATGCGGTTTATCTGCCTTCAATGGAGCCCCACGGGATGAAGAATATAGGAGATGAACCGGCAGCATTTCTGTGCTGCATATGTAATGTTTACGATGATCAAGAAGAGATCTAATGGTCGCGGTGGTCCTCCGTCTTAGGACTGAAAATCCTTCTATCGCGGCGCATACAACACCTGTTTAGGACGTTTCTCCATCTCTTTAACCAAATCTCTTAAGGCGCCGAACATCATACAATTAGCCTGGCAATGTTTTACACATGCAGGCTTTTCTCCCAGCTTGGTTCTGGGAATACATAGGTTGCAAAGGTTCGTTGGGAATGGAACATAATAAATGAGTACTTTCTTGGGTGTTTCCGAGATATATTCCGTCACCTTTATCCCGTATTTGCCGGCCGGATAATTATGCTCCTGCTGACAGGCGACCTCACACGTATGACAACCTGTGCAATAATCATAATCTATGAGCAGTCCATTTCTACCCATCTTTAATTTTCCTCTTCAATGATCTTGGCTATTCTGACAAGTGTCGTCTTGTATTGCCCTCCTCCAAAACCGGAGGTGCTGTGTTGCCCTGAGGGTACGAGCTGATTTACCTGGTATTCCCACAGACCATAGAGGTCCGGTTCAGACCCCTTTAATTCGGGGAGCCACCAACCATGAGGCACTGTGATCATCTTGGGATGAACGGTTGGAGTCACCTTCGCTTTTCTCTTAATCCTCCCCTGCCTATTCTCAATATAGACCCACTCTCCATCCTCGATACCATGTTTACGGGCTGTTTCAGGATGTATTTCCACGTTGGGAAAGGGATCCTTTTCTCTCAACCATGGGATCATGCGATGCTCGGCATGAAAATAAACCGGAGATCGCGCTCCGGATATCATGATCAAAGGATACTCCAGATAGAGTCCCGGGGTGCGGATCGGACTCTGTGGCGGTTCATCATAATATGGGAGTGGATCAAGTCCCCATTTCTCAAAATATTTTGACCACAATTCAACTTTGCCCGTAGCCGTGTTGAAGCCCGGTTTTTGATCCTGGCGAAGCAATCCCCTCTCATGCCGCCTGTAGGGTCTGGAATGATGCCCTTCAGGCGGCATCTCCCAACATCCTTTTTCAACCATTTCTTGGAAGGTCTTATCAATCGGGGACAGTCTGTCATTGATAAGGTCAATTACACTGTTCCATTTTAGCCCTTTGGGATTGAGCCTTTTGGCCATCTCAAAATTGATCTCCCAATCAGATTTGCATTCTCCCACCTGGACAACCTTTTGAATGATGTTCAAGGGGGCCCACCAGGCGCGAACGCTGTTTTTTTCAGCAAAAGTGGCTGCAGGAAGAACTATATCGGCCAGGGCCATAGTGGTCGGATTATGGAATAGATCGACAACGACTATAAAATCAAGCTTTTGCAATGCTTCATAGTGTTTTCGGGTGTCCGCCGCCTGGCCACCCAGGATATTGGTTGTCTGGATCCAAGCTGCCTTTAGGGGATAGGGGTCTTCGGAAAGAACCTGTTCGATGACCGTGTCAGGATGGGCCCAGGACCTGAATTCTGCAACCATCGGATATTTGCCAGCACCGATCCTCTTTTCCCTGAGCTTTAGGACGAGATCTTCACCGTAAAGAGTCGAGAGATCCTCGGTGGTATAGGGATACGTCGTAATGCCGTGAGAGGGTCGGGCAATCACATTACTTCCCGGCACATCTATATTACCCGTGATAGTCCAGAGATGACTGACAGCCTGAGCAACCGATGTGCCCTGTGGGCACATGTCTATGGCTACCCCCCAGTGAATGCCGGCTGGTTTGCTCGTTGCGTAAAGTCTTGCGGCTTCAACTATGGTATTCTCCGGAACCCAGGTGATTCGGGCAACTTTATTGGGCGGGTATTGCTGAACACGTTCTTTCAACTTGTCAAAGCCGAAGGTCCATTTATCTACAAACTCTTTATCATAGATTCCTTCATTGATGATCACATTGAGCATGCCCAGAGCAAGGGCGCCATCTGTTCCCGGACGCAGTTGAAGATGGTATTTGGCTCGCGAGGCTATCCAGGTGATTCGAGGGTCAATAACAATGAGTTGGGACCCCCGTCTTCGACAATCCAAAATCCAGTGCCCAAAGAAACCATCCGGGCAGGTAGGCGGGGGGTTTTGCCCCCATACCACTATAACTTTGGGAACCTTATATTCTGCATCATCGTATCGTTTCTCCAAAAACTGAGAACAATCCAGTACGGCGAAATCACCCATGGTGGCCTTCATGGCCGCAAGACGAGGGGTGTAGCAGGATTGGCCGGAAAGGCCCAGTTGAGTCCAATTAGGGCTGCCAAAGTTATAGGCAAGAAAAGAGATCGGGCCTCCGATGTCTCGTCCAGTCCCCTGACAAAAGAGGACGGCCTCCGGACCGTGCTTAGCGCGAATCTCCTTAAACCTGGCTTCGATGGTGTCAAAGGCCTCATCCCAGCTGATTCGCTCAAATCGACCTTCTCCCCGCTTGCCCGAAAGTTTCAAAGGATAAATGATGCGATCAGGGTGATACATGTACTGTTTCAACGCCAAAACTCGGGGACAGGCCCTTCCCTGGTTCCATGGATGGTTCTCATCTCCTTCAACTTTCACCAGTTTCCCGTCTTTGACATAGAGTTTTTGTCCGCAACCTCCATGACACCCGGCCCCGGCGGACCAGACGGTTGTTCTATATACCTCAGTATTTCCCTTACTATTCAATGGCTTCTCCTGCATCACCTATTAACTGCGGCCTTGCCCGAGTTAGATATAACTTTAAGCAGAGCCAGTGATCGGTAACAACGCCGGCCGAACATCCCGGTAAGCTGGGAAGGACAGGCCTGTTTTCCTAAATTTTCATCGCCACATCATAAGCCGATGCGATGGCCGTCATGGCATTGCCTATCTTATCGCAATCACCCAGTTTGTAAATTTCAGGCACTTTTCCTTTAAGGGATCTGGCTAAATCTCTCCTGGGATTTGCCCCCACACTAACAATTATGGTATCCGCATTGAGTAAAAATGTGATACCGGCTTTTTCCAGAAAAATTCCTTCTTTAGTGATTTTTCTGACTTTCACATCGCCACAGACACGAACGTTTTCCCGATAGAATCGTTTGATGAGATAATTCCTCGAGGTGTATCCCATACCCGGCACAGCGGTTTGTCTCTCGGTGACAATACTCACCAACTTGCCCTGCGAGGCCAGGTGTTCGGCGGCATCCGTGGCCCCATATCCCGCGGTGCAAGCATAGCTGAAATGTGAGTTCGCATTCGTGGGATCTCCAGCTATCGGTTCAACCCTGGCTCCGCACGTATATCTGCAGTGGTAACTGCAGGTCCAGATGGCCACCCGATCCCCTACCTGAGCTCGACCACTCATGACGTCTTCCACAGATACCACGTTTGAACCTTTGATTCCCCTTATTTTTGCCGGCCTCTTTGGATCCGCACCTGCCGCAATCAGTGCCACATCAGGTTTTGACATTTTGATCATTTCGGGCGTGACTTCGGTGTTCAAGTTCACCTGCACCCCCGCCTTGGGCAAGGCCCGCTCAAAATAGGTAAAAAGGCGCTCCACCTCTGATTTGATCTGAGAACGAGCCACCAATCTATAGGCTCCCCCCAGTCTTTCATTTTTATCATAAAGGCTGACCGTATGCCCCCTTTTTGCTGCCACAAGAGCAGCCTCACAACCCGACGGGCCACCACCCACAATCAGCACCTTTTTGCTATTGGGGGATTTTTCTAGCTTATCAATAGGTCTTTCATTGATGCGCCCGGCTGCAGGGTTGACCAGGCAGGTGGTCGGAGCGAGCATCCAGAGCACATCAAAACAACCTTGAGCGCACCATATACAGGGAAGGATCGACTCTGCTTTTCCTGCAAGAAGTTTATTGCCATACTCTGGATCCGTGATATGGGGTCTTCCTATGCAGACAAAGTCCGTTTGTCCTTTCTCTAGAATATCTTCAACCATGTCCTCAGAGATCCTTTTGGCCACCATCACAGGGATTTTCACGGTCCTTTTCACGCCTTCAGCCAGATAGACCCAGGAGCCCCTGGGAGAGGCCATGCTCTGATCATGAAGATTGTGGTCCGATTCCCTTAAGCCGGAGGAGATGTTGATACAATCCACACCAGCCTTTTCCAGGGCCACGGAAATCATCCTTGCGTCAATGTGGGTCACCCCACCGAAAGGATGATAGTCATCGCCGTTAATTCTTACCAGGACCGGATAATCCTGACCGCAGATATTCTTTATTTCTTCAATCACCTCGCCACAGAATTTGATTCCCCCTTTAACTCCTCCATACCTGTCTGTCCTTGTATTCAGGGTTGGAGAGAGAAATGCACTGCCCAGATACCCGTGTGCATAATGGACCTCCACGGCGTCAAAACCCGCTTTTTTGGCTCTAAGGGCACCATCACCAAATTGCCTAATGGTGTTTTTGCATTCAAATAGGGTCAGCGCACGGGGTTGATCGTATAGCACTTGGGCACTCCCTGAACCGGAACAGGAGACAGGCTGGGAACCACAGATTGCCGCACTGGTCTGTCTTCCTGAATGCATGATCTGCAGGGCCACCTTTGTTCCATGTTTGTGTATTTCATCGGTCAATTTTCTTAATGTGGGAATATATTTGTCCTCAGAGACTGCACAATTTAAGACCGATCGCGCTATCGGATAATCAATGGCTGAAGCCTCAATTATGATCAAACCGGCCCCACCTTGAGCCCTCAGACCGTAATAATAGACTGCCTGATCCGTTAAGTGGCCCTGGTATGTATAGTTGGTACACATGGCAGGTATGACGAGTCTGTTCCTAAGCTCCATGGTGCCGATCTTACCCGGTTTGGTCAGCAGTTTGGGTTTTTTGCTCATCCTTTGCCCCCCCCTTTTAAAATGGATTAAATTGGATTGAATTGGTAATATCTCACGCTTTAGCCTTGAAAAACTCCATTAGCGAATGCGCTAAATTAGCAAGTGGAGCCTTTTCAATAGGATGTGGCGTATTAGGAAAAATCTGAAGCTGTCCCTTTGGCAGTGATCGATACGCATTTACGGTTTCTTCAATGCTTACCAGGCGATCTTTATCTCCAACAGTTACTCTCACCTCCTGCTGAATCTGATCCAGCTCCCCGATTGTCGGGCTGCTCTCTGTAACTATAGTAAGCATCATTTCCTTTGTTTTCTTTACAACGTTCCTCCAGCCTGACGTAACGTGTATTTCTTCCAGCATTATAGCAAAATGGGGCACTTTTTCTGAAATCTTTTCTGCGTCTAGGGAAGATATCTCCCTATCCACGGATTCAGATGTCCATGAAAATTTTGTAGCGAATGTAAAAATTTTTTTGATTCTTTCAGGATATGTTTTTGCCAGAAATAACCCGACTTTCCCACCCATGCTATAACCGAAAATGTTGATACAACTCAGAGAAATTTCATCGAGATACTCCATTACATTTTCCGCGAAATAGACCTCCCTAAAAGGCCTTTTCCGCATGAGAGACCTTCCATGTCCTTCAAAATCGAGTGTGTGAATCTGAAATTGATCTTCAAGGAGCGGTATCAGGGATGCAAATTGAGATTTAGCTCCCAATGCACCGTGCAATAGCAAGAGATGCTCTTTATCCATCTTTAATCCTAAGCCGATCGGTACATTCTTTGAGCGGTTTTCCAGAATTCATGAAATGCCCTGTCTTATCTTCCCAAACTTTTTCTTCAGATCTTTGCGCAATACCTTGCCATACGGATTTTTAGGCAGGTCGTCCATATAATGGAATTTTTTCGGCCTTTTATGGCCTGCCAAACGCTCTTTGCAAAAGGCCATCAATTCATCTTCCCCGGATTCAGCACCTTTCCTGAGCACCACGGCGGCCGTAACCGCCTCTCCCCAGAGAGGATCTTCAACGCCAAATACTGCCACCTGGGCTATGGCCGGATGTGTGGAGATTACCTCTTCGACCTCCCTTGGAAAGACATTGAGACCGCCTGTGATGATCTTGTCATGCTTCCTATCGACCAGATAGAGATAACCATCTTCATCCATGTAACCGATATCACCGGTATGAAGCCAGCCGCCCCTGAGGGTCTCTTCCGTTTTGCAGGGTTGATTCCAGTAACCTCGCATTACCAGATCAGATCGCGTGATCACCTCGCCGATCTCCCCTGTACCGCACATGTTATCGCTATCATCTACGATTCGAATCCGTACACCCGGATATTCTCTCCCTGCCGAGGCCAAGCGCTTCTCATGGGATGGATCACCATCAATTTTGTGCTCCTCCTTTGGGAGATGAGTGATAGCAATAATCGACTCAGCCTGACCGTATGACTGATCCAGTATCGGTCCGAATTTATCAACAGCCTCCTTAATTCTTTCAACCGGTAGGGGGGATCCGGCATAGGTGATTCTTTTTAGGGAACTCAAATCGAAACGTGAAAAGTCCGGATGGTCCATGATGGCTATGAGCATCGTGGGAACAACAGCCCAGTCTGTAATCTTCAAGGTCTCAGTCTCATGAAGTATTCGCAGCGGATCAAAATGATTGTGAAGGTGGCATACGGACCCACGAATGACAAAAGGTAAAACCCTTATAGATCCGGCATGACTCAAAGCACCGGCAGTCAGAAACTGATCTTTGCTGGTAATATCATAGACATCTGAAAGCAGGAACTGGGTGCATGACATGATGTTCCTGTGGGTCAGCATAATACCCTTGGGAGCCCCGGTGGTCCCGGAAGTATACCAAAGATCGCAAAGATCGTCCAGACCGACATCGATTGGCGGTTCCTGCTCGGATCCTTTTTGAAGGAATTCCTCGTAGTCGATCACACCTCCGGTCCCAGAATGAATGATCCATCGGAGTTGCGGTGAGATTTCTTTTGCCATCTCCGCGAACTCAGGGCCATGGATTAGAGTCGATGTCTCTGAATTTTGAATCATGCTTTTATTCTCAGAAGGCGTGAAACGAGCGTTAAGGCGCACCCAGACCAGACCCGCCTTGTAAAGGGCCAGATATGATTCGAGATAGGGGAAGCTATTATTAAAAAGGAGACCCACTCTATCTCCTTTTTCCAGGCCAAGGGAAAGGAGGGCATTGGAGAGCTTGTTCACCCGTATGTTCAGATGACGGAAAGATTTGGATTCCCCTTCGATGACAAAAGCCGTTCTTTCAGGAAAATATTGCGCACTTCTTGCGATTAGATATCCTGCGTTCATGGACCGGGTTATCCTCCCAACCCCTTGCGCCGTGTACCTTTAGCCCTCATTGTTTTTTAGCTTCCCTTTAGTATATGAACAGCCACAATAGCCGTTTCCCCACACAGATTTCCTCCGCCATTTTCCGACAGACCCACATTAGGAATTGGATTGATTTGCCGTTCTTTTGCTTCACCACGCATCTGCCAGACAATTTCAGCCACCTGGGCCAGCCCGGTGGCCCCTGCCGGATGGCCTTTGGCGGTTAGCCCGCCGGAAGTGTTCACCGGCAATTTCCCATCGAACCAGGTTTCACGTGCATCGATCATGCGGCCGCTCTCCCCTGGTCCGCAAAACCCCAACTCCTCATAAAGATATAGCTCTATTGGGGCTACCGCATCGTGAAGCTCTGCCACCTGAATATGTTGGGGTGTTACGCCGGCCTCATCATAGGCTTTCCTGGAAACACGGAAAGCGATGGTTGGTTCGCATTTTCTCGTAAAATCGAAACTTCCCAGGACGCTTGAAGCAACCTTGATCGGTCTTTTTCCCATCCTGAGCGCCATCTCTTTTGTTCCCACAAGAAGGGTCGATGCACCGTCCCCGAGTGGGCAGGTCATGAGCAAAGTGATGGGATCGGCAATCATTCTTGAATTTAAAATCTTTTCCACCGTCACTCTATCCCGGTACTGGGCATTTGGGTTTAAAGCGCCGTGATCGTGGTTTTTAACGGCGACCATGGCAAGTTGTTCCCTTGTCAGCCCATGGTTTTCCATATGTGTTTTGACTCGCAGGGCATATATCCCGGGGAAAAGTATGCCCATACGCCCCTCTATATTAAGATCAGAGGAGGTGGAGAGCGCTTTCAAGCTCTGCTCCGTATCGCCACAAAATAGCTTTTCCACCCCAACAGCCAGGGCAAGCTCAGCTTGTCCCGAGGCAACCGCTCTGTGTGCCAGGTAGAAAGCCGTTGAACCGGAGGCGCAAGCGTTTTCAACGTTGATTATAGGGATCTTTGTGATACCCGCCTCACGCATTATGACCTGTCCTCGGATAGATTCCTGTCCCGTAATCAAACCTGCATATGCATTACCCACAAAGGCGATATCAATGTCATGGGGATCCACATCAGATTCATGTATGGCCGTCCAGATCGGCTCATAGGCCAGGTCTTGTAAACTTCTGTCCAAATACTTTCCAAACCGGGTCATGGAGACCCCCAAGACATACGATTCTCTCAACCTAATTTCTCCTTATTTTCTTGTTGTTGGAGCGGAGTAAATCGATATCCTACAATTACTCTGTTGTCGTCATCGGTGCCACGTTTGATGATCTTTAGGCCCATCTCGCATCCGACTCGAAGTTTTGACCCATCGGCATAGTCTGTGAGCAACGAAAAAATGCGCGGGCCATTTTCGAATAAATCAATATATCCCTGAACGTGGGGCGTCTCGTACCCCGGAGGCGCCATATCCGCAACCACGAAGCTCTGCAATTTTCCCTTATCACTTAGAGGAAGATCTTCAACCGGTTCACCTGGACAACGCGGGCAGTTTCTCCTCAAAGGAAAATATATCTGTCCGCACTTTTTACATTTGGTGCCCAACAGTCTAAGTTGATTTATCTCTTTGCCGGTCAAACTTCCCGGCACCTCGGACGTCCATGCAGGACCTTTCAAAACCGACTGAATGTATTCAGCGATTTCCCTAATCTCTGCCCCGAAAGCAAAAATCCTTTTTACGCCAAGCAAAAAAAGCGTATTATAGTCCTCATCTGGAATAATGCCGCCAATAATTATCGGTATATCATCTGCATTGAGCGTTCTCAACTCGCCTCTCAGCTTTTTTACAATGGAGATGTGGGAGCCCACCATGGAAGATATGCCAATCACATCAACATCCTCCTGTATGGCTCCCAAGGCCACCGAAGCGGGGGTCTGCCTGATACCGGTATAGATCACCTCCATTCCCGCCTGCCGCAGCCCGTGGGCGACCACGTAGGCACCTCGGCTATGTCCATCCAATCCCATCTTCGCCACCAACACCCGGGGTATTCTTTCAGGTCTTTTTATATCCATGTGGGTCCCTCCTGATAATCCCCCCAGATACGAGCAAGCACCCGGCACATTTCCGCAATCGTAGCATACGCTTTGACACACTCAAGCAATGCAGGTACTGAATTTTTTCCTAGACGTACCTCTCGATCAAGATTGTTAAGTGTTTTTTTTACCTGTTCATTATCACGCTCTGCCTTAAGATCGTGCAATCTCTGAATCACCCGCTTCTGAACGTCTTCATCCACCTTGAAACACTTTATCTTTACTTTTTCATCCTCCTCTCGAAATCGATTCAATCCGACGATGATACGCCCCCCTTTCTCAATCTGCTGTTGGGTCTCACTGGCAGACTGCCGGCTGAGCTGCTGATAAAATCCCTCCTCTATAGCTTTCTCCGCCCCCCCTTTATGGGCAATCTCGTCCATAAGTTTAAGGGCCTCTTTTTCTATTTCATTGGTGAGGGATTCAATATAGTAGGAGCCGCCGAGTGGATCGGAAACATCGGCAATACCTGTTTCATTTGCAAGGATGTGCTGTGTCATCAGGGCCACGTGGGCTGCCTCTTGGGAAGGAATGCAGATCGCCTCGTCCATGGCATTGCAGGAAAGGCTCTGGGCGCCGCCAAGTATAGCTGCAAGTGCTTCTATGGTAACGCGCACGATGTTGTTGAGGGGTTGTTGGGCGGTCATGGTATAGCCCGTTGTGTAAACTCGGATGAAACATTTCATACTCTCCTGGTTTTTCGCATGGTAGCGTTCTTTCATCATTCGGGCCCACATCCGCCGAAAGGCGCGGTATTTTGCGATCTCCTCAAAGAGGTTCATGGGCACGGAGAGTTGACATTCCATGGAAGGTGCAAATTCGTCGACATGGTGACTCCGGCTCACCGCTTCATCAATGTAAGCCTGAGCGTTGGCCAGCGTGAAGGCAACTTCCTGGATCGCTGTAGCGCCGCCCTGTCTCATATGGGAACCGCAGATCACAATCGGTTTAAAGTGCAAATTATGACGGGTACAGTACTCAACGGCATCAATGGAAAATTTTAGCGATGCGGAGGGTGGAAAGATGTATGCCCCTCTGGCCACAAATTCCTTCAGGACATCATTTTGCAATACAACTGCGTATTCGGAAGACCTCAAGCCTTGTTTTTCGCCCAATACCAAGAAAAGAGCGAGCATGATCGGCCCGATGGCATTAGCCGTGGTAAATATCTGCCGAGCCTTGTTTAGGGGAATACCGTCGAAAATCGCTTCCATATCTCTTAAGGAATTAATCGCCACACCCGCCTTCCCCACTTCCCCGTCGGCCAAATCATGATCCGATTCAATTCCCAACTGGGTGGGGAGATCGAGAGCCAGAGCCAAAGCGGTCTGCCCTTTCGATAGCAGGTACTTAAACCTTTTATTGGTTGCTTCAGGATTTCCAAATCCCGAGTACTGCCCCATCATCCAAAAATCGGCCCGGTACATGCCCGGGTAGATCCCTCGCGTATAGGGAAATTGACCGGGGAGTCCCAGATCCCGTTGTGGATCGAAATCTGTTTGACGAAGATCATCCTGATCATAGACATCGCTAAGCTCTATTTTGGATTCCGAATAAAAATCGGCTTTCCTTCGCCCCCTTGTTTCATAATCTGAGGATAGTGATCTTTTCCAGTCTTCAGTTTTCATATTCCTCCACCACTTACAGCATCGAATAATCGTTCAGGCGGGTCTAAAGGCTCGGAGATATTGAGAAGGCCTTCAATCCTTTCCATGTTTTTGTGAGAAAGATAATCCCCTGCTGCAGCCCGGAATTTTTCAAGGGTTAAGGAGAATGGCAGAGGATTTTCCGGCTCTCCCAATGGATAGGCGATTATCGATTTATAGGTTTTGCCGTCCCGTGTCAGTACTTTCACATTGGCACCTCTCTGTTTGGGGTAGCGTTTGTCCACCTCCGGGTCGACATCAACCTTAATCTTTTTCATAAGTGCGATAAGAGCTCTATTTTTGAAATGTCTCCTTGAAAAGGCGTCGTAATCGTTTCTACCCAACAAGGCCGTTGCCGATAGAGCATAGGGAATGTTGAAATAAGCATCTCCACGACTATTCAAAGTTTGAATTTCTGTTAAAACAGCTGCCCTGTATGTCCCCACGTGGACTTCTTCAATCGTTTCAGGGTTTATCCGATCCTTATCAACAATCTTGCTGAATGCGTCGATGGATGGATGAAGATGTCTGCATCCGGGATACGGTTTCAGGTACGATCCCAAAATGGCAAAATCCCGGTCAAGCGGATGGTCCAGAGGAGGGTCAGGAGTATGTCCTAAATATGCCGGGTAAAAGCCCTCTTCAATAATATGTGGATACCCTGCCTGACCCTCTCCAGCCATTAAAGCAGATGCAAGACCGCAGCGAACAGCCCAGGCCACTTGAAGGGGCTGTGAATCACCCGCCCTGAACGAAGACATCAATCCGGCACTGCCCATGGCCGCAAGGGATAGGGCATGCTGTGTTTTGAGGATGTCATGGCCCAGAAGCACAGAGGCAGCCGCCGCCGCACCAAAGGGGGCTGTAATGGATGTGGGATGAAAACCCCTGGAGGTAAACTCCGGATTTCCGCCGCGTGCCATCCTAACCATGATGTCGTATCCGGCCATGGTTGCCATGTCAATTTGCTCCCAGCTGACTCCCTTTGACAGGGCGATGATAGTTGGCACGACCACCGCACCGGGATGACAGGCCCCCTCCCTTGAGCCGTCTTCAAAAACAGAGGCGTTAACGGCAGATGCCCAAACCATTGCGGCGTCCAGTCGACCTATCCTTTTAGGTCCACTGCCGGGCCAGATACATCCTTTTTCCAGATTAGGGGCGAGGTTGCATAGATGGACAAAGGTCTCATTTCTGCATCCGATAAAAGCAGAGGCTATAGAGTCCAGTATGTGTTGACGGATAAGAGAACAGGCCTCTTCAGAAGGGGTTTTTAACCCTATCTGTGAGGTCAGTTTGGCCAGATAATAGGCCATTTTTTCTTTGGGTTCAGTTGACCTGTTCATCCTTCTGTTCTTTAAATCCGTAATATTTCTCTCTAGCAAAGCCAAATGGCTCTCACGACGCTCTGCGGGTCATAGACCCGAAGGATTTGGATCTCTATCTTCACTTAAATATGATTGAGAAAATGTACTCCTTTCCCCTGTGGATATGTGACTTGACCAGATCTTTAGCCCTTTCCACATCTTTTAATTTTATGGCTTGGAGAATTTTGTTGTGTTCCAGGACCACCTCTTGGGCCCGGTCTGATCGAAATCCTTCGATGGAATGGCGCAGAAAGATTCTTTGGAAGATTTCACGAAAATAGTCGGCCAGGTAAAGGTTCTCAGACATCTGAATGACAGAGGCGTGGAATTCTTGATCAAGCGTAAACCTTCCCCTGCTTACCCGTTGGACTATTGCTTTTTCATATTCGGTCTTCTGTTTTTCTAATTCCTCAAGTTTTTCAAGTGTCGATTTTCTAATGGCTTTGCCGATGGCGCCAAGCTCCATCATCTCCCTTATTTCATAAAGGGATTCGGCCTCGTCCAGTGTGATCTCGTGAACCCTGTAACCCTGATGGGGGATAAAATCGAGGAAACCTTCGTTGGCCAGGATGCTCAGCGCGTTATTTACAGGCGTCCTGCTGACCCCTAACCTTTGAGCCAGATCAATAAAAACCAAGCGCTGCCTGGGAACAATCTGATAGTTAAGCATCATCTCCTTGATCTTGTTGTATACCCTGAAGGTGAGATTTCTCTCATCCTTGGGGATGCCTCTGGCATTCAGGTTTGTTTCGGTCATTTAATTAGAATGGACTTTACTTTGTGTATTTTTCAGGGACTCCAATGCGGAGCATTTTGGCCAGGTTTAGGCCAAACATATTTGCCCGGTCCTCATCGGTAATGGGCGGATACCCCCACCCTTGCTGGAGTTCATCCGGAACTTCAAGGTTCAAGACGGCCTGTACCGACAGATCGGCCGGAGATGCGGGCCAGTCTGTTCCGAAAATCAGTCTCTCGCTCGTTCCCAACACATTCATGACAGACCCCACCACGTGGGTCAGTTTGACAGGAGCATAGAACCAGGGCCCCAGCATACCGCTCATACTGATGGATACATTGCGATGCTTCCATGCAATGGCATTCAAAGTATCGGTTTGTGGCCAGCCAAAATGGTAGGCGACCACTTTAAGTTCCGGGAAGGTAAGACAGATGTTGTCTAACAGAATCGGATGGCAATACTCCATATGACCGCCCACTGCAAATCCGGTGTGGAAAAAGACAGGAATTTCCAGTTCTACACATTTTTCATAAAAAGGGAACATATCCGGATGATTGAAGGGACCACCATCCTCTGGCGAGTAGATCTTTGTGCATTTGAATCCATATTCCTTGTGAAGAATCTCCAGTTCTTCAATGGAATTCTGAACTCCCCGATTGAGATGGGGACCCACATTGGAACATCCGATGATACGGTCCGGGTATTTCTCCATCGCTTCAATGGTATGGTAGTTTGTGGAGCAGGGGACACCGTTATAGGAAAAGGGCAGGAATGATTCGCGTAACATACAGGCTGCATCGATCCCGGCCTGGTCCATGGCCTCGATGAGCCCCTCCAGTGTCCAATCTGCGGGTTTTTCACGTCTCTCTTTGGTGATCGGATTGGTATTCCACCACATTCCGGTGGGGGATTCAGCCGGTTTTGAAAAATATTTGCTCCCGGGATAGTAACTGATGTGTTTACGAAACTCCCAGGGCATGACGTGTGCTTCGCAGTCAACAATGAAATAATCCTTATTGTTACGCATGGCCTACTCCTTTCCTTTGGATTGTTCAGCACTTGATGAAAAGTGTTTCAGGCAGATAATTGCATGTAATTTCAGACAGAGTCAAGTTATTTTTCCCATTAATTATATAAATTTTTTGTTTAAACTGTAATATTATTCAATTATATCAATAGTATTAATCGAATAATTATTCCAAGATGAGATTTAATGCAGAATTTTTTACATGTTATTCCGCATGCAATTTAACAAAAAGACGACTCATGAGTTCGCTCAATGAAAAATATTCTACTTCTTGAAAATTATTACAGCCCTGATGAATTAACAGATCAGCTCGATCTTTTAATCGAATATTACAACAATCATCGTTATCATGAAGCGTTGAACAATTTGACTTCAGCCGATGTTTACCACGTTAACGAACGTGAGATCCTGACAAAGCGTGAAAAAATCAAGAAGAAAACGATGATTCAACGTAGGAGGTACAACTGCTCTTTAAAGGTTGCTTAATCGAACAGAAAAAGGTATCAGAGACCTGAAACTCTCTCTTATTTCTATACCTGATTTGTCCAAAACCTTTTGAAGACATACAGAAACTGTACAATTACAAAAAAATCTAAAATAGAAAGGAAAATTAGTATGGCACTAAAATTTTATGACTTGTCCCAACCGTTTGGCGCAAACACGCCCCTATGGCCTTGGCCGGTGATGACCGATGTTTCCATTCAAAGGGTTTCTTTCCCTGAACGAGATCGATTCCCAGGCGGGGTGAATAAATTAACCACTGTAATTACAACAAAGTTCCATGCGTCCACTCATATGGATGCACCATCCCATGTACTACAGGACGGTACGAATATCGATCAAATTCCTTTGGAAAGCTGTTATGGCACAGGAGTCATTGTGGATATGCGACACAAAGGGAAGTGGGATATTATTACGGCTGAAGATCTTGAGAATGCGAAACCGGAGATAAAAAAAGGAGACTTTGTAGTCATTAACACGGGATGGCATAAATATTTTAAGACCAAGTCCTACAATTTTTTTAATTACTTCCCAAGCTTCTATGATTCCGCTGGCGAATGGTTTGTAGAGAAAAAAGTGAAGGCTGTAGCGATCGATGGAGGCGCAATGGATAGCCCTCTGGCGCATCGGCCACTGGATAAATACGCTCCTTGGCTATACCAAGAATATTTAGAGGAGACTGGGAAAGATGCGAATGAAGAGTTCCCAATCTATGAACCCTGTCACCTCGCCCTGGCAAAGGCAAATATCCCTGGTATTGAGGTCGCCGGGGGACAGATTGATGAAGTTACCGGTATCCGTTGCACAATCGCATGTTTTCCCATACGGTATGAACAGGGTGAAGCATCATTAGTTCGTCTGGTGGCCATTGTAGAAGAATAAAGTTTCAAAGCAAGATTCATAAAGGGAAGGAGGGTAATTATGATCAGTGTGAAGGATGGGGAAGGGACTCCCTACGAAGCAATAAAACACTCCGGTGTGTATGGCATCAAGAAGATTACAGAAGATCAATCAAAGCGGATCACCGCTTGTTATTCCTATTTTCAACCTAATGGTGGGACTGAAATGTCTTCCTCAGATAAAGAAAGACTCTATTATATTGTCAGCGGGTCCGTAACAGTCAACGGAAAAGGAGAAAAACATGTTCTGAACCCTGGGGACGTCATATATATTGCTCCGGGTGAAGAGAGAGATATGCTTATTAATGGAGGTAGGCCAGCAGAGGTTCTTGTCTTCATAGTTTCATCCTAACATATGGCGTATGAGGTCAGAAAATGAAAATGGAAGAGGATAAGAAGATAGCAGTCATCGGCGCAGGGACTATGGGGCCGGGCATAGCCCTTATGTTTGGGTGGCATGGATATGATGTGCAGCTTTTCTCCCTAAATGCGGAAGAATCGGATAAGGCAGGCTCGGTTATGCGAACAAGCCTTGAAACCCTTCTGGAGTGCGAAATTCTAACTAAGGATGAAATTGAACCGACTTTAAGTAGAATAAGTTTGACGAATTCCCTGCAAAAAGCCGGTCAAGATGCGGATTTCATATGGGAAGCCGTGGTTGAGATGAGGGATGTAAAAAGGGCCGTATTTGAGCAGCTTGATCATATATGCCCCTCAAAAACTATTTTTACGAGTAATACTTCATCTTTGAATATTTTCGATCTTGTTCCAAAGGACAGACTGTCCCGGACTCTTATTGCACACTGGTTTGCACCTCCCCATATTGTACCCATCGTGGAAGTAGTACAAGGGCCGGATACGACGAATGAGACCATTGAACTGACCTGCTCCCTTTTAGAGGGTGTGGGCAGAATCCCTATAAGGATGAAAAAATTTGTTCCCGGATTTGTTATCAACCGGCTTTATCGTGCCCTGGGAAGGGAGATCTTTTTCCTGCTCGATAATGGATATATCACTGCGGATCAACTTGACCTTGCCGGGAAGCTCGCCCTGGGTGCGAGGATGGTGGTCCTTGGGCTTGTTCAACGCTATGATTTCACCGGATTGGACATAAGTGCCAGGAACCTTGAAAACCCTGACTTTTTTGATCCCCCCATAGATAATCGACCTAAAAGCCTATTCGACTTGGTACAAAAGGGTCATCTGGGTGTAAAAACCAGGAAGGGTTTTTTCGACTACAGCGATAAAAAACCGGAAGAGATACTAAAAAAGAGGGATAGTGACCTCTTGAAGATTTATAAAAACATAGCCTTTTCCAACGAAGGAGGGGTAATTGAATTTTAAATGAAGGGAAGGAGGGAGATCTTGTGGCGACCAAATTACCTGAAGACAAGGTTATCATTACTGTCGCGCAGACAGGCGCAATTGTCAATAAAGAGATGAACCCGAACGTACCTGAACAGCCGGATGAAATCACTGCCTCTGCCTATGATTGTTACAATGAAGGGGCTGCCATCGTACATGTCCATGCTCGGGATGATAAGGGTCAAAATACCTCGAATCCTGAGATTTTTAAAACAATCCGCAACGGTATAAGAGAAAAATGTAATCTGATTATCCAGTACAGTACGGGTGGGGGTCCTGAACTTACCCAGGAACAACGTATCGAGTGTATCAAGGCAACCCCTGAAATGGCCTCTCTAAACATGGGGAGTTTGATGCGAATCTCCGGTCAATACGCTGGTATACCTTGGTCAAATATGCCCCATGAGATCGAGATGTATGTTTCAAGGATGCGGGAAGCCGGAGTAAAGCCCGAGTTGGAAGTCTATAATCTAGCCATGTTCAGGGATGTGAATACCGTTATAGCGAAAGGGCTTGTTGATAAACCCTATTATATTAACCTGGTCTTAGGGATGAGATACCAGGGTGCTTGCGAGGCAAGACCAAAGATTCTTTCTAACCTGCATGACTGTCTTCCGGAAGACTCGCTCTTCAACTGTACCGCGGTAGGTCCAGCCCAGCTCCCTATAACAACTATGGCTATGATTATGGGTGGTTGCGTGAGGGTCGGATTGGAGGACAATATTTTTTATAAGAAGGGAGAGCCGGCTACAAACACCCAATTAGTAGCTAGAACCGTTCGCATAGCGAGAGAACTTGGGAAGGAACCGGCCACACCGGATGAGGCCAGGGAAATTTTAAGGCTCAAACCTTTGCAAGGATAATTCTGTTACGGTTCAATGTAATTTGAGAGATTTTACAATCAAAAAATAGGGGATTGAATCATGGAAGACATTTTTAGATTGGATGGAAAAATCGCCCTTGTTTTAGGAGGAGCCGGAGGCCTTGGTGCGGTCATAGCGTTGGGTTTGAGCCGATACGGTGCAAGGCTGATCGTTGCGAGCCGGAATATGGAAGCCCTTGAAAAAGTCGCTGAAGAAATCAAATCAGAGACAGGCGGGGAAGTTTTGGCCATGCAGGTTGACGTTAGTGACGAGGAAAGCATGACCAGGCTGGTGGAGAATGTTGTTTCCGAATTTCATACCGTTGACATACTCGTAAATGCCATGGGCCTGAACCTAAAAAGGGACGCCCTTGATTATCCCATGGAGGATTGGGACACAATGTTTTCAATCAACGTTAAGGGAACCATGATAGCCTGCAAGCATTTCGGTAAAGTTATGAAGGAAAAGGAGGGGGGTAAAATTATCAACCTCTCTTCTGTGAGGGAAGTGAGGGGGTATACCGGCGGGAACGCGGCCTATTGCGCCACAAAAGGTGCTGTGGGAATGATAACTAAGACCCTTGCTCTGGAGCTGGCGCCACATAATATTTATGTCAATGCCATTGGACCTTCATTGATTATCACTAAGGGTACTATCCATATCCAGCAGAATCCGGAACTGGCAAAAAAATATTCGTCATTGATTCCCCTTGGAAGACTTGGCGTACCCAAGGATCTGGTAGGTGCTGCTGTTTTTCTCGCATCTGAAGCATCAGATTTTATCACGGGTCAAACCATATTCGTCGACGGCGGACTGACTGCAAGCTAAAAAAACATTTTAAACGAACCACTGAATATAGGCTTCATATGTCAGTCTCATTATTTCATCATATTAGGCAGAAAGAGGGTGATCTGCGGAAAAGCAATCAGAAAAGCTACCTGCAGCGCATCTGCAATCAGATGCGGAAAAACACCTCTGAATATGGTACCGATAGGGACACCCGAGATTCCTCTAATAATAAAGACATTCAGACCCACGGGAGGGGTAATCAACCCCATTTCTGTTACTCTAACCACAAGGATACCGAACCATATGGGATTGAAGTCCAGATCTACGATCAGGGGGAAAAATACGGGGATCGCCAGGAGAACAATCGCCATGGAGTCCATAATGCAGCCAAGCGCCAGGGTTATAAGCAGGATAATACAAAGTATAACATAACGATTTACTTGTAAACCAGCCACGGCGCCCGCCAGATTAGAAGGTAACTGGGACACTGAAAGGAAATATCCAAAAATCATGGCGCCCAAAATTATCATAAAGAGCATGCCTGATGTCCTGCATGTATTGACAATACTGTTCTTAAACACTTCCCAGCCCAGCTTTCTTTTGAAGAGCGCGAAGATAAATGTCCCGAACGCACCGATCCCTGCGGCCTCAGTGGGTGTAAACCACCCCCGGTAGATTCCTCCTATTACCACTAAAAACAAGACAACTACTTCCCATGTATGCTTAAGGGCATCAGTCTTTTCTTGAAAGGTCGTTTTGGGACCTTTCGGTCCGTGATGGGGTTTGAAAAAGGTAAGATACCATATGGTGAAAAGGTAAAAGACCGCCTCCATGATTCCGGGGATAAACCCCGCTAAAAACAGTTTCCCTATGGACTGCTCGGTAATGATGCCGTAGATGATAAGGATGACGCTCGGAGGGATCAGTATCCCGATACTTCCCCCTGCGGCAATAGCGCCGGTCGCGAGGGCATCGTCGTATTTGTATTTCCTCATTTCAGGCAAGGCGACAGCCCCAAGTGTAGCAGCGGTCGCGAGGCTTGAACCGCTGACGGCCGCGAAACAGGCGCATGCAACGATCGTGGCCTGGGCTACTCCACCTCGAAAATGACCAATCCATTTATATACCGCGTTGAAAAGATCTTCGCTCATGCCCGCGGCAAGCGCGAATGATCCCATCAGGATAAAGAGAGGGATCACACTGAGATCATATTGGGCAAAAGTGTTATAGGGGACTGACTTAAGAAGCCCAAGCGCCGGCCCGATGCCTACAATCACTGCAAAGCCAACAAATCCCGCCAGGGCCATGCCCACGCCGATGGAGAGCCCTGAAAAAAGAAGGACAATAAGTATCGCTATACCGATGAGTCCGACTATAAACGGGTCCATTCAGATATTACCTCCCCTAAAAGACTGAGAAATTCAGCCAGGAGTACGAGACAAAGGATCACAAACCCAACGGCAACCGTAGCTATAAAAGGATAGACAGGGATATAGAGGACCGCGGATATTATTTTTGAGTGGTATTCTTCGACCATAAGTAAAAAGGCTTGCCAGGATATCAGTACAAACAGTAGAAGGGCGAGGAAACTAGTAATACAATTGATTCGTTTTATCGTTCTTTCGGAAAAATTCATTATCACCAGGTCCACACCGATATGTGATTTCTTATGGGCGGTGTAGGCAACACTGAAAGTGACAACAATCCCCATCATAAACTCGATCAATTCGGTAGCACCGGGTACGGGACTATTGAAGATATAACGGAGGAGTACGTCTATAAAAGTAAGAAACATCATTATGGCAAGGAGCCACAGTGCTACGTGCTTTGCAAACACCACGAGAGGTCGGTTCAGCTTTATGAGAAAGTCTGTCCCCTTCTGCAACCACATTATTCTATCCTTGATTTTATTCTCCTTCGCCAGAATACCCTGTAGTTTGCAACTGGTATGATCAGCCTTCGTCAAAGGCTATGGTTCGACAATGATAGCGTGGCAGACCGTACTTGCTTATTCTGTCGAAGTCTTGACGAAGTCGGAAGCTTTTTAGAGATTCTGTCCCCCGAAGTAGCCTGTTGGCCGGATGGAAATACGGGTTGGCTTCGGCGTAACTCCGCCTTGATACCCCGTCCCACCGTAGCGGGACTGCGGGGTGTTTCATTGGTTATTGAGCTAAAATAGCTACATTGCTAATCCGCTCACACCAGTTCATCCCCTCCCTCTCCCGGGATGAGAGAGGAAAGGGAAGTGGTATAATTTACAGGATATTTCCCTTAAAACATATCGAGCAAAGCATCAAGGATCTCTTTTGCTTCGGGATGACCCGACTTCTTCATCTTATCGAGCCAATTGTTCCATACAGGCTTTCCGCCCACTTCAAGCCACCTGGCCCTTTCTTTCTCCGGAAGGTTGTATATATTGACCTCATAACCCTCTTTTTTCGCCTTCGCGATACAGGCGTCCTTGGCACTGTCAAAGAAGTTCCGCCCCCAGAACTTGGCGCCTTTAAGTCCACTCGCACTATTAAATGCGTCCTGGATATCCGTTGGCAGGCTGTTCCATGTCTTTTTGTTAACCGCTATGGAGAAGTACAAAACGGGAAAGGCCGTTCCGGTTGTGTAATACTTTGCAACCTCATAGAGCCTGAATGAGTTTGTCGCCTCCCAGGGGGCGCCCATTCCGTCTGTAACACCCTTTTGAAGGGCCATATAGTTTCCCGGCATGGGGACGGAAACAGGAACCCCGCCGAGCGCCTTCATCATCTCGGTGGAAGGACCTCCCATCATCCTTATCTTCATCCCCTTGATATCCTCAAGGGTTTTTACCTGTTTCTTTGTGGTGAGCAGGAAATAGGGATCGGTGGTGTACAGGAGGAGGATATGGTTATCTTTGTACTGCTCCCTGATCTGGGGAAACTTCTCGTAAAGCTTCCAGAGCGCTCCGCTTGCCTCTTCGGATGTCTCAAACGGTAAGGATGGAAGGCTGATTACGTCTGACAGAGATGTCATGCCTCGCCAATAAGCGTGGAAGCCCCATCCAATATCGGCGATGCCGTCCTTTACGGCTTGCCAGGTAGCAGGTCCTTTATTTAGTGTCTGGCTGTAGTAGACCTTTATCTTGAGTTTACCTTTGGCGGCCTTTTCGACTTGTTCCACCCAGGGTTTCAAAGCCATAACCTGTCCCCAACCGGTCTCAGGGTTCTGGGTGGTGAAAGTCAGTGTTATGGGTTTAGATGAAGCAGTAAATGGAGAAACGAAAACAAGACAGATGCCGATAAGCAATACTACCCACACATTTTTTTTCATTTTTTAATCTCCTTTTAACTAACTAAATTTAGGTTTATGAAAATGGGTCATACCGTTCTTGATCTTTTATTCATCCCTCCTTTCTTCTGCTGATTTTTGATATGACCTGATCATATTTGAGGTACTCTTAAAAGTTAAGAACCCTCAAAGCCTCCTTTTGTCAATGACTCTTTTCGCCTTTCCCAATTCCGAAACAGGGATTGTATACTCCGGGACAAGTTGCACATCGGGTTTTACAAGGAGTTCTGACTGAAGTGCATCGATAATTCGCGTTCGCAGAGCCTGAGAGTCGCCTCGGTTCAAAGAGGTCTCCATGACCTCAATCTGCACGGTCATAGTGTCCGCCTGATTCCTTGTCTCCAAAGTCACCAGATAGGATTCCTTTACTTCGGGGATTGCCATAAGGACCTTTTCAATCTGTATGGGGAAGATGTTGACGCCCTTCCAGATGATCATATCATCCACCCTGCCTTGGATTCGAGATATACGGCGATGGGTTCTCCCGCATGCGCATGGTTCAGGGATGAATGAAGCCAGATCCTGAGACCGATATCTGATTAAAGGCATGGCTTCCCGGTTCAGTGTGGTATAAACCAGCTCGCCCACCTCACCCAGTGAGACAGGTCCTTCTCCTTCAGGGTCTATGACCTCAACGATGTAATTATCCTCCCAAATATGAAGTCCATCCTTTAGATGGCATTCGAAGGAAACTCCAGGGCCATTCATCTCAGAAAGTCCATAGGAATTATATGCTTCGGCGCCATAGTACTTCTCGATCCTTCCCCGCGTCTCTTCGGAATGTAGCTCAGCGCCTAAGAAGATGGTCTTCAGTTTCGTATCCTCCTTAGGGTCGATACCCGTTTCTTCGAAAATCCTCATGAGATAGAGCGCGAAACTGGGCATGATATGAATTGCCGTTGTACCAAAATCGACCATCAGTTTTATCTGCCTTTTACTGTTCCCAGCCGCCGAGGGAATGGTCAATGCGCCTATTTTCTGGGCGCCATAATGAAATCCCAAGCCCCCGGTAAAAAGTCCATAACCTGCCACATTCTGAAAAACATCTGATCTTCGGACGCCCACACCATAAAGGCAGCGAGCAACCAGATTGGCCCAATTTTCTATGTCCCGCTCGGTATGAAGTATGGCGACAGCTTTACCGGTCGTGCCGGACGATGCATGGACTCTTACACAATCTTCCCTGGGGACAGCCAGCAGCCCATATGGCCAATGATCCCGCAAATCATTTTTAGTCGTCAAGGGAAGACTTTTAATGAAACCGACAGATTCTATTTTATCAGGTTCTATTGAAAAAGCATCAAATTTATCTTTGTAGTAAGGCACACTCAGAGCTCTTTTGACGGTTTCTTTAAGCCTTTTGACCTGAAAGGTTTTAAGATCTTCTCGCGGGAGGGTTTCAAGTTGCTTTTCCCAGAAGGAGAATTTAGTTGAGCTCGTCTTTTCCAAACTTCCCTCATTTAGAATCACTACTGATTGTTTTCGAATTGGCTGTATACCGACTTGGCCTGTTCCTGTTCAATCAGTGCCGTGCGCTACCCGGATTCTACCTTGTTGATTACTTCTTGTTCATAAGCTGCGAGGAGTTTTCGATCAACTCCTGTTTTTTAATATTCCCCTTGGGCGTTTTGGGGAAATCATTCACAAATTCGATGACGCGTGGATATTCATGCCTGCTGAGATTTTCTTTCACATAGTCTTTAATCTCCAGGTCAAGACCGGGCCGCTGCTCGCGGACTTTGATAAATGCTTTAACGATGTTTCCCCGGTCCTTATCCGGTATTCCGATAACTGCTGCCTCTTCTATTGCTGCGTGCTTTAAAAGGGTCTCTTCCACTTCGATCGGACTGATTGTCCAGCCTGAAGAAATAATGACATCATCTGATCGGCCTTTGTGCCAGAAATATCCGTCCATGTCGATAATAGCAGAATCTTTGACCGGAAACAGTTTGTCGCGACGATTCATCACGATCTCTCCGATGTCCCCTGGAGGCACTGAATTTCCATCCTTATCAACGACCCGAATGTCCAGTCCCGGTAAAGGTTTGCCCATCGATCCCGGTTTGACCTCCCAGTCTGGAAAACCAGCATAATTAACGATAATACACCCAACTTCGGTGGTGCCATAAAGGCTGCAGGGAGAAACCCCAAATTTTTCTTTTAAATAGGTAAAAGTCTCAAGATCCATAGGCTCCCCGGCGAAGCTGATCTTGTTTATCTTCAGATTGAACTGATCCATCAGGCCGGACTTAATGAGTCTTCTGAAAACAGTTGGGGCCGCATGAAAATTATTAATCTCGAATTCTTCCAGCGCTTGCAGCAACATTTCTTCTTTAAACAGGCCTGAAAATGCACCGACGGCTATGCCAAGCAACAGGGCCGTAAAGGTCCCATACCACAATCCGTTGCCCCAGGCCGGAGATGACGGGCAAAAAAAACGATCCCCTCTTTTGAGTCCCATGGCAAAAACTGCGCTCGGCGCCAAAAGGGCAACACTTCTGTGGAAATGATCAACGCCTTCTGCGAACTTACGGGTAGTCCCACTGGAATACTGAATAATGGCTACATCATTTCCGGATGTTTTGCAAGTATAGTTTTTCGGATGGCTTCCGATCCATTCGTTAAACTCGGAGCCAACAGTCATTACCCTTTGGATTGTTGCATCTCCAACCAGAGGGGCCTTATCCCTGGTTGTGACAAGAAGCTTGGCACCGGAATCCTTGATGCGGTGCTGCAGTGCTTCAGGCCCGAAAAGTGTAAAGCATGGGACAACAGTCGCTCCTCGTTTGACACTACCAAAGAGGCTCACATAAAACTCCAGCGAAGGTTCCAACATGATGGCGACCCTATCACCAAATTGGATGTTTTCCTCCTCCAGAGCGTTTGCAAATTGAGAACTCAAGTCGGATATTTCATCGAAGGTGTACTTCTCAGAGTGACCATCTGAGAATTTAATTCTTACAGCGGTCCCTTTACCTACATGTCTATCTATGCACTCATGGGCAATATTGAAGCACTCCCTTTTCCCATCGAACAGCTCCCAGATTTTATCCCAGGTAAAATTCTTCCGAGCCTCTTCGTAAGTTTTGTATTCGGTGATTTTCATCCAAACGTCCTGTCAGATCATGCTTACGCGACTTAATTCATAAAATGCACCGCCATCGGATGAGTGCAAACTCCTGCAACTATGCCGAATCGAACAATTCGTTTAGGGCCGGTTCATCAAGAATCCTGCCGGTCAGGTATTGAGCATCCTGAGCTGCCACCAGGGCCGCATACTTTCCCCACATTTTCGGGGTCTGCCAGCCGGCGGTGTCTACATCCTTGAGAAAAGTTGTGACCGCCTCGGTTACCGTAAAATCCGGACACAGTGCATTGACGGCGATGTTGTATTTTCTCATCTCCTTGGCCAATCCAAGCGTGAAGCGCTCGATAGCTGCCTTTGTCGCCCCGTAGGGTATGCTGAATTTAATGGTTTTTGCCAAAACCGATGACAAATTAATAATATGGCCGCTCTTTTGTTTCACCATCTGTGGCAATACAGCCTGGCAGCAAAGAAAGGTTCCTTTTAAGTTGACCTCAATAACAAGGTCCCACTTTTTGGCGGTCAGCCTGAGAAACGGCTCGGGGGTCGTGATACCGGCATTGTTGATCAGGATATCGACTTTACCGAAGGTGTCCAATACCTGGTGGACCATGTTAGCGACATCATTTTCATCCGTAACGTCGCATTGAACAGCCAAAGCCTTTCCGCCCGATTTTTTGATCGTCTCCACCGTTTCGTGGATCGTGCCTGAAAGCGGTCCCCGGCCGGCTTCCACCGTTCGAGCAGCGACCACTACGCTGGCGCCTTTCTGGGCCAGTTCAACAGCCATAGCTTTTCCCAGTCCACGACTGGCCCCGGTAATAATCGTGATCTTATCCTTTAGCTTTCGAATATACCTGTCCTCAACCGGATAAACCGTAAAATCATCGTCTATTTTTATCCAGGATCATAACTCCGGAAATATTTTGTTTTATCCAGAGCAGCTTCATACTTTTCGTGTAACTTGTGAAAAGCCGCTTTTTCTCCCATTCCTTCCCTGTCCGTTATGAACATAAGGTCGTTCTCATCCGGTGTATAGGAAATATTTGTAGATAGAGTATGATAGGCGATAACCTCTTTCAGACAGGATAACCCGAGCCTGTCCGACATGTGTCGCCGGGCGAACTTGCCCATGACAATGGCATCCCTCGGCAGAACACTTATCGCCGTTGCAAGCGCATGAACCTCTGATTCCAGATCTTTTTCAGGAACACACTTTGTAACATAGCCGACATCTTCGGCTTCTTTGCCGCTGATGGTTCTACCGGTAATGATAAGTTCGTTGATTTTTTTGGTATGGCCCATCAACAATTCTAAAGGAAGGGTCGGTAATCCTCCAAAAGCAAGTCTTTGACCTCGCTGGGAAAACTTGGCATTGTCGGCCGAAATCACAATATCTGCACACTTGGCAATGTATAAACCGGCTTCAATGGCCCATCCATGAACCTGAACCATGACCACTTTGTTGCAGTCCAGTATGGCCTGGGGGAACCCATACAGTTCATCCTGATCTACTTGCAGCCTCTTCCTCTGTGAGGGTTTTGTACCCTTCTCTCCACCGTACACCCTGTACACAAATGAGAGATCAAAACCCGCGCAATAATTTTTTCCGGCGCCACGGAAGACAACAACTTTCACATTATCATCGTGATTCGCCCGGTGCATGGCATCCTTTATTTCTCCTGTCATTTCGTTTGGACCGATGCTGATGGCATTGCCCTTATCAGGACGATTTAGTGTAAGATACCAGACAAACGGCGATTCTTTGTCCTGCTTAAAAAGGATCGTCTTGTACTTTGCATCGCCTAAATCGTGACGAATTACCTTTTTTTCCATCTCGCTTGTCATCTGAATGTCTCCTTTTTAAAAACTTATTTTCTTAATAGGGCATTTAGAATCTTATTTGTAGTTCCTTTGCATCTAATGAAAAAAACACCTCTATGATTATCAAACGCTTAATAACGCATCGAGGTGATGCGACAGGTCAGGCACCGACGGCCTTCCCTGATGGCCTCATCATCACTGAGCCCCTGGTGTACTTCCTTAAAACAGCTTCTTCTTTCCTCTACTCCGAGAACAGGCATTGCAGCACGGTCATCTTTTTCGATTTCCCTCAAATTCCATTGCATTACCGGGTCATCCAATTGAGCCACGGGTCCGTCCGGCTCCATCGTTGGGTACGGTTTGCCGGTCAGGTAGCAATCGATTGAAACCGCTGCCTTCTTGCCGGCTGCTATGGCCTCTATCACCGAGGATGGACCGGTGACCACGTCTCCGCCGGCGAAGATCCCCGGAGTATTGGTGGCCATATTCTTATCCACCACCAGTCTTTCACCTTGCCAAACTTGTAAGGTGGTTGTATCAGGCAGAAAGCTGAGGTCGGGCGTCTGCCCTACCGCTGATATAATCATGTCGGCTTTTATGTTAAACTCTGAACCCGCAACATACATCGGCGCCTTGCGACCACTTTCATCCGGTTCACCCAGCTCCATTGCGAAACATTCGACACCGGTACATGCGTCATCTTCACAGAGGATCTTGCAAGGGCTGGAGAGCAATCGGAATCTGATCCCTTCTTTCTCCGCTTCCTCTATTTCATCCTTTATGGCGGGCATTTCTGCACCGGTCCGTCGGTACGCTATAGTCACCTTTTCGGCACCGAGTCTGAGAGCCGATCTTGCTGAATCGATGGCTACATTTCCGCCACCCACGACAACAACCTTTTTACCGACCTTGACCTGCTTGCCCAGGTTAAGATCCTTCAACCAACTGGCACCGTCGACAACCCCTCGGGCATTTTCATTCGGAATACCGAGTCCGGCACTTTTGTGTGCCCCGGCTGCAATAAAAATTGCCATGTAGCCCTGATTCCACAAGTCATCCATACTCTGACCCTCTTTTCCGATCGGGCTGTTCAGCCTGATTTCAACTCCTGTCTTCCGGATGACATCGCATTCTATCTCCAAAATGTCTCGTGGAAGCCGATACTCAGGAATGCCCGCCGCCATCCATCCACCTGCTACCGGCAAGGCTTCAAATATCGTAACCCCGTAGCCCATCTTTACCAAATCATATGCTGCTGTTAACCCGGCCGGGCCGGACCCGATTACAGCGATGGTTTCTTTTTTAGTCCTTGGCGCCGGCTCCACATCGCGCCCGCCGTTTACCAGTTCAAAATCGCCCACAAAACGCTTGAGGTCATTGATGGCAACCGGATCGTCTACCTCGCTTCGGTTGCAAACCGCCTCGCACGGACGGTGGCACACCCTGCCCAAAATACCATAAAAAGCTGTTGTTTTTCGGATCTTATCCACGGCCTCCCCGAATCTGCCACGCGAAACCATTAAGGCATAGTTTTGAACATCCAAATGGGCAGGACAAGCCTTCTCACAGGGTGGCTGCATGATCTTTGCAGGCGGTCGGTGATATCGCGGAATATATCTTTCTCGGCCAGCATTTGGGTTTATGGGACAGCGAATCTGAAGCCCACGGTTGAAACGACCCAGACAAACATTACACTTGACGCAGCGAGTAATTTCATCGATCCTGCCCTCCTGCACCTTCATCGGCCAGTCAGGATCGGCAATGAGTTGTCGGCCCAGGGTGACCATGTCGGCCTTGCCTTCGCGAATAATCTGCTCAGCCAGATAGGGATCATGAACCGATGGCACCAGTACGGGAATTTTAACTGCACTCTTAAAATCTTGACCATGTTGGATCATCGTGTCGGGATGCTGGGGAAAGAAATATTCCCTGGCCTCGTATGAACCGGAAGAAACGTGCAGCCAGTTGATTCCCTCATTTTCCATCTTTTCCGCTATAATGGCCACTTCTTCAGGATGAAGCCCGTTTTCCATCTGCTCATCACCACTGAGGCGGATTCCCAAGGGGAAGTCCGGCCCGACCCGCTTACGGCTGTTAATGAAAAGATTCCGGAGAAATCGCATACGGTTTTCAAGACTTCCACCATACTTATCAGTTCTCCGATTGGAACGAGGTGATAGGAACTGATGGATGAGGTATCCATGGGGACTATGTAATTCCACTGCGTCATATCCGCATATTCTCGCACCTGCCACGGCATCCGGATACTGCTTCTCCATCCATTCGATTTCATCGATGGTTAGCTCCCGGGGCGATTTGGCATACGTTTTCTCTTGGGCCTTGCGACTTTCCCACCCAAAAGGCATGATCCTTAAATCATGATCATGACATGTCTCACAAGGAATGGCAGAAGGTGCAGGGGGGGTCTCTCCAGATAATTTACTCGATCCCTGACGACCGAAACTAGGTGTAATCTGGATAAAAGCTTTGGCACCGAAGACCTGAATAGTCTCTGCGAGTTCTGCCATACCCGCAAAATACGATCGATTACTAAGGCGCGGATTTCCAAAACTGGTTGTCTGGGCCCCCCAATCACTGGCGAAGGTACACTCGATACAAACAAAACCGGCACCGCCTGCTGCACGGGCAGCATAGGTGGCTACTGCATTTTCTGTAATGTATCCATTGATATCGGCCCCACCGGTAGTAGTACAGGCGCCGCCGAGCCTGTTTTTAATTTCCAGTTTTCCAATTTTGATAGGTGTGAATAGCTCGGTGAATTCCATATATCTCTCGCTCCTTTTTGATTAAGTATTATAGCACAATTACCTTAAACTCTTCTATTAGCCTCTATCCCTAATAGGGTAGCCAGGTTTTCACCGAATATCTTCTTTTTCACACTTGTTGTCACAGGGGCAAAACCGTATCTCTGCTGTAACTCCTCCGGCATCTCAAACTCATTCATTGCCCTAACCGCTAATCTTATAAGGCCCCCGGCACCGAAAAAATCTGATCCCCAGACAATTCGGTCCTCTCCTGCAAACTGAATAGCCTCTCCGATGATCTCAGCCAACCGCCAAGGGGCGTTAAACCACCATGGCATCACCAGGCTGAGGCTTATATAAACATTCGGATGGGTAAGAGCGATCATATTTAAGTCATGGCAGTATGGCCACCCCGCATGAAAGGCAATGATGTTCAGGTCCGGGAAATCTGTGGCCACTTCGTCAAGCAGGATGGGAACGCAATACTTAGCCCTGCCCGGAGGTACCCATGTAAATCCGGTGTGGATGGTTACCGGAACCCCCAACTCAGATATTTTTTTATAAAAGGGCCAAATTTCCTTGTTGTTAATATAGGTATCTTCCGGCGGATAGAATTTTACCAGTTTGCAATTCCGCTCGTTCACCAGGTATTCCAGTTCCCAAAGGACATGCTTTATTCCCCTTTTAAGTATGGGGCCCACATTACATTGGAACAGGAAGCGATCCGGAAATTTTTCGCATGCAGCGGCCACTTCACCATTGGTTGACCAACGGGTGGCGCCCCCTGTTGTATCCATCATCGATTCGGGCAACACACATGCGATATCGACCCCATATCGATCCATATACGCTATAAGTCGATCCTCTTCCGGAGCTTTTTGTTCTTCTGTTTCTCTGATTTCCGAAACCTTTCGTTTGCCACCTGCGCCAAAGGCTCTGCGCGTACCATCCACACCTCGCCACCAGAGCTGGACTCCAGGGTAGTAGCTGATATAGGTCTTATCCCCCGAAAGATGGGTTTCCACATCGATCTTAAAATATTCGTCCTTGCTGTCCTCTTTTATTCCCATTTTTATAATGCCTTTCATTTCCCATAGGCTAATTTCATCTGCATCAAGATCAGATAAAATTTCTAAGCCCCTGTGTTTATTTTTTTTGATAGCATTTCAGCTTAATAAAAATAGATGTATGAAATGAATCGACGCTCAAATTTTACTGAGTTACATTCGGTTTTTGATATTTTCATATTGCGTTTTATAGATATTGTCAAGAATTTTTTACAAATATCTTTGAAATTCATACGGTTCTTATGGTACTTTTTGATCTGATGTTGCTAAATTATTAACAGTTTCAAGCTAATCAGAGATCCTTCATTATTCCTTGTTTTTGGTATTTTATTCGAATATAAACTGTCTGTGCCACATATGAGGAACGAATTATTTTTGGTGCTATTCCTATTTTTGCGACAACACCTTAATATTTCTTGACATTAAGCAGGATTTATATTAATCGTTCGGTTTAAATTGTTTCCGAGGTGAATTTAAATTGATTGACGAAAAGAAGAAGGCCGTTCTTAAATCTGCAGAATTTCTATTTGCCACCAATGGTTTCAAATCAGCTTCGGTTTCAGATATAGCAAAGGAATCCGGTATTCATGCGGCATCTATTTACTCATATTTCAACAACAAGAGAAATATTCTATTTGCCATCTATGGAAAATATCTCCAGAATGCCGTTAAATCACTGAATGAACACTTTCAGGGTATGAAAGAGCCCGGCCCTAAGTTAAGAAAAGCGATCTGGCATTATCTTTCCGATATGAAGAATAGCCCTAATTATGCTCGGATCCTGATGATGGCGCAAAGAGAAAACCCAGAATTTTATTCCTCAGAATATGGAAAATATGTAAAACTCTATTCAGATCTTGTTTTAAGAATAATTATAACAGGGCAAAAAGAAGGCTTGTTTCGGACGGATATAACGCCCCGGTTGATCCGTAATATAGGTATGGGAACCAGCGTGTTTGCGGTTTTTGATAGCATCGTTCACGATCGTCCCTATGACCCCAATGAACTGTCTGATGTAATCTATCAATTGGTTCTTAACGCCACCGGCACACAGGCTTCTGTCACAGAAAATAATAATAAATTGCAGCGTGGTGAAAGGACCGAACTTCGTAGAGCCCAAATTTTAAAAACTGCTATTGAGGTTTTCGCAAGCAAAGGTTTCTCCAGCGCCACGATATCAGAAGTAGCCAACCAGGTCGGTCTGGCAGATGCAACGCTTTATGAATATTTTGAAAACAAGGAAGCCATTCTTTTAAGCGCAGCTGAGAGTTATCTGCAAAATATTGCCTCTGATGAAGACATCAATTTGCGGAATCTATCAAAGCCTGAAAAGGTTCTGCGCAAGATAATATGGCGCTGGATATGGCAGCTATATACATGTGAGGACCTTTCGAGGGTCTTGGTCCTGGAACTTTTCCGGAATATTAATTTCTATTCAAGCCCTGGCTATCGGTATCTGTCAGCTTTCCAGACAAAAATCCAAAAGGTGATCCAGCAAGGTCAAAAAGAAGGCGTTTTCATTGAAAATGTCCCATTTTCTACATATTTTCATATGGTTATGGGCACAATAGACCAATATCTTCTTGGACAATTCCTCTTAAACAGCCCTCCTCTTGGACTTAAAGCATTAGAGAATATCGTGGATTCTCTGGTACGGGCCATAAAGGTACGTTAAAATTCCGAAGCTGCGCTTTGATTGTGAATCTGTCCGAATGAGAGATAAGAGTGCATTTTTCGACGCTTTGTTATTTTCAACCATGTACCAAATTGTGAGGATAAAAAACTCAATTGATTAATATGCTCGGTTATCACTTCAGCCCCGCCTTGCGCAGACTGTCTATTAGACGTTCCAATACCGATTGATCTTTATAGGGGAGCCGCTGCTTCCAGGCTTTCAAAGAGGTTCGGGGGCTGAGTCTATTGACCTCTGCCGCTTCATTGCGGGCATCCTCATCTCGTCCCTGTTGGATATATATCGATGCCAGGTAAACGTGAGCCGG
>CAZSON010000006.1:0-31451 GCA_964608375.1 uncultured Desulfobacter sp.
TTGATAGCCGCCGGCATCGGATATGAGCCCTGCCCGGGTGATCCGCTGCTGATCAGCGATGCCAACATGGCCTCTGCTAAGATGATTTCAGACAGTCTGGACCTGCATGGTGTCGGTGCAGGTGGAATCAATAGCAGGTGCCTGGGGGTTTTGGGCGCCGGTCAAATCGATAAACAGGGGAATATAAATTCCACGACTATTCGATCCCGAAAGGGCAATGATATCTATCTTGCCGGAGCAGGCGGCGGCAACGATATTGCCAGTTTAGCCCAAGAGGTGGTAGTCGTGGCGGTTCATCGAGCTAATCGAATGGTTGAAAACGTAAGCTACATCACATGTCCGGGGACAAGGGTGAGCAGCCTTGCCACCGATGCAGGCCTATACGTGAAGAACGGCTCGGAATTTATTCTCAAAGCCTATTATCTGAAGCCTGAAATATCCGGCGAAAAGGAATGGATTGACGATATTGCTCGGGCGTGCGACTGGAAGTTACGCAAAGCACATCACTTCGGGAAATTGTCTCTGCCAGACGCAAATGAATTAAAACTGTTACGATCATTTGATCCTGAACGTGTTTTTCTCGATTAGAGATGACGAACTCATAAAAAGTCGCGGAGCAAACAAAATTGGACTTTTTACGAAACCATCAGAGATATTTGATTAGTGAAATGGCGAATACAATTCAGACCCTGGTGCAGCAGAATGAGATAAACAAAAAAATGTATAAGGAGAATATTCATTAAGATGTCTGCTAAATTCTTTCCAAATTTATTCAAAGAGGGCCATATTGGCAATTTTCAAACCAAAAATCGGATTGTTATGCTGCCGATGGCCAGGCAGTTTCAAGGTTTCAACGGCGAAGTCACACAAAAAACCATTGATTACTATGTGGAACGGGCAAAAGGGGGTGTGGGGCTGATTATCCTTGGTTCCACCCGCGTATTTCCTCCCGGGCATAAGTTCTACACTCCTGCATCATTAAATATCGGTGACGACCGCTATCTTCCGGGGCATTGCGATCTGGTTCAAGCAATCCATGCATATGATGCTAAAGTGGCCATTCAATTCGGACATATCGGCGGTCAAACCGTTCATCAAAGCGTCGCCGCATCAGATGTTCAGCAATTTTTCTGCGACGGAACAGCTTACTGCAGACCCAGGCCGATATCCAAGAGCGAAATTGACGATATGATCGAGCTGTTCGGCCAGGGCGCGGTTAAAGCAAAAACAGCCGGATATGATATGGTCGAAATACATGCAGCCCATGGATATCTTTTAAGCGGTTTTTTATCCCCCAAGCTGAATCTGAGGACCGATGAATACGGCGGCGTTCTTGAAAACCGCGTGAGAATTATTGTGGAGTTGATTAAACAGATCAAGCACACGGCCGGAACCGACTTTCCGGTGTGCGTGCGTATTAGTGCCAATGATTTTATTGAAGGGAGTATCGATATAGGAGAATCTCCCAAAGTGGGCAAATTACTTGAAGAAGCCGGCGCAGATTTGATCAGTGTTTCTGCCGGCAGCCATGAAACCCAGCATCTGTCCAATGACATTATGCGATTGGATGAGGATTTTAAGCGTCCGCTGTTTGAGGCCGTAAAGAAAGCGGTAAATATACCCATTATAGTCGGAGGGGGCTATCGTAACCCGGACAAGGCGGAGAAAATATTGGCCGATGGCATCGCCGATTTTCTCGGGATGGCGCGTTCGTTTCTAGCTGATCCAAAGTGGCCCCAAAAAGCCCGGGAGGGTCGCGTCGAAGATATCCGACGGTGTGTATCGTGCGGAGAATGTCTTTACCTAAGAGGCGGAAAATTTACCTATCCCCAGGGCTGCTCTGTAAATGCTGTTTTTGCCAGAGAAAGAGAGTGGAGCAAGATTGATCCGGCCGCTGTCAAAAAAAAAGTCATGGTGGTTGGAGGAGGACCGGCCGGAATGGAGACCGCCAGGATCGCTTCCTTACGCGGTCATTCGGTCACTTTGTTTGAAAAAGGCGATGTGCTGGGAGGACAACTTTTGCTCGCAGCCGCTCCCCCTGGAAAGAGAAGACTTCTGTGGGTTAGGGATTACCTTGCCACCCAGCTTGAAAAACAGGGTGTGAAAGTTAATTTTGGCGTTGAGGTTACACCGGAAATTATTGATAAAGAAAGAGCGGACATTGTCGTGATAGCTACGGGCGCAACACCTGCTATTGCAGATTTTATCGACATCACCGACGAACGGGTCGTAAATGCCTGGGATATTCTGGCCGGATTAGTAGAGCCGGTGGGTCAGAACGTGGTGATTCTCGGTGGAAATATGCTCGGCTGTGAAGTATCTGAATTCCTTGCAGCGCAAGGTAACCTGGTATCGGTGATCAAGATGCGTCCCGGATCCGCGATGGCCGAAGACTGCGAGCCGACCAACCGAAGAGGATTAATGGACTCTTTAAAGACCTGCACCGTGAACCTTTTGAGCAACTACAAAGTAGAAGGGCTTACAGACGATGGAGTAAAGGTTGTCAAAAGAGATTCCGGAGAAGAACTGACCCTTAAAGCGCAAACAATTGTATTGGCCCTCGGTTCAAAGCCGGAGCGCGGCCTGGTTGGCGCGCTGCAAAAAGAGGATAGAAACTTTTATCATATCGGCGATTGCCGGGAACCGAAAAACATAAGGCAAGCTATTTATGAAGGTGCACTCATTGGGCGTCAAATTTGACTTTTTACGAGTTCATCAAATTTAGGAAGCAAATTAATGGCAATTTTGCCACTTGAAGAATACCGAATAATAGACTTCGGCTGGGCCGCGGCAGCACCCAGAGCAACCTGCCTTTTAGCGGATATGGGAGCCGAGGTTATTAAGGTCGAGACACGCAAACGCCCTGATCCCGTTCGATTCGGCCCCGACAATCTGTCAAGGGACCCTGAGATGGATCCCCTTTTTCACAGTATCAATCGCAATAAACTGGGTATCCTTTTGGACCTGACCCATCCCGAAAGTATTAAGCTGATAAAGCGGCTGATCCGGATCAGCGATGTGGTAGTCGAAAATTTTTCACCCGGTGTGATGAAACGATTTACCTTGGATTATGATGAACTTAAAAAGGACAAACCGGACATCATCATGATTTCTTTCCCCGGTGTCGGCAGCGAGGGACCTCTATCTGATGTGGTAACCTATGGACCTTCACTTGCTGGATTAGCGGGGTTGGACAGCATGATCGGGTATGAAGGTGAACCTGTTCTGGGAATGCAGCAGGCCTATGCTGACATCAATGCCGCGCTGTTTGGAGCGTTTGCCATTCAAACGGCATTGTACCATCGTGAAAAGTATGGCGAGGGTCAGCACATCGAGGTGGCCCAGATCGAGTCACTGCTCAGTACGATGCCGGAACCGGTTATGGAGGCCGGCTTAAACCGGAGGGTACTGAGCACCCTGGGTAATTCGAACAGCATGATGCCGGTGCACAACAATTATCCTTGCAAGGGAGATGATAAATGGGTCTCCATAGCGATTTCGTCTGAAGAGGAGTGGGCGGGATTTCGCAGAGCACTGGGCTATCCTGCCTGGACCAAAAAAGACGCATTTGCCGACGGCTATAAGAGATCATTAAACCGCAAACAGCTTGATAGCTTAATAGCAAAGTGGACCATAGAAAAAACGCCCACTGAAGCGATGCAGATTCTCCAAAAAAACGGTGTTGCGGCGGTTCCCTGTGCCGATACGGAAGACCGCTATTTTGATCCGCACTTTCAGGAACGAAATATTATTGTTAATGTTGAGCATCCGGCGACCGGCGTAGACTTTGTTCCCAAGGTTGTTTGTGCTTTAAGTGACACCCCGGGGACAATCCGGCGTCCGGCGCCGACGCTGGGGGAACACAATAAGTATGTTTTTGAAGAACTGTTAGGTTTGCCCAAAGATGAAATCGAGGAACTCATACGGAAAAAAATAATCTATTGATATGGGTATAGGGAAGATTCAATGCCGGTTGATACGATAATTACCAATTGTAAAGTTGTCAGACACGATGGAGTGATAGATGCCGGAATAGCCATCGACAGGGGAAAAATAGTAGCTGTTGCCACAGATGCGGCGCTGCCATCAGCCAAAACAACAATCGATGGCGGAGGTAACTATGTCATTCCCGGTGTTGTTGATGCGCATGTGCATCTTGAATATCCCCCTGGTGTTGATCCTGCGTCAAATATTAAAAAAGAGACCCAGGCTTGCGCAGCAGCCGGCTGCACCACGATCATACATTTATTGGCGCCGGCCGACGATATTCAGGCCAAAGCCGAAGAGTTTGTCCGGTTTTATGAAAAGAATGCATTTGTCGACCTCGGTCTGAGCGCGCGCATTTATACCCGGGATAATATAAAACAGATCCGCAGCCTGTATGATTTTGGGATCATTAATGTTAAGCTTTTGCTGCCGTATAAGGGAAGTGAGGCGGTGTGGCAGGGGCGTGTTGGCGGGGTAGATGACGGTATCATATATCTGACCTTCAAAGAAGTCGCGCAACTGGCGAAACAAGGCTGCAAGATGTTTGCCAGGGTTCACTGCGAGAATGCGGAAATATTCTTTAAGATAAAAGAGGAATTTGTGGAGAAGGGGCTTGAACCCGAATCCTGGAATGAGGTCAGACCTGCTATTTGCGAAGAGGAGGCGATGGCAAAGTGTCTCTATCTGGCCGGTGTTACAGGGTGCCCGATATATGTGGTCCACATGACGATTAAAGAAGGGGTGACTCAGGTGAAAAAAGCCCGTTCAGCAGGCGTGAACGTGGTGGTTGAAACATGTGTTCAATATCTGACACTGAATACTGATAACGCTGATCGGGTTCTCTCCAAGGTCAATCCGCCGATTCGTGAGCCCGAAGACAATCAGGCGCTGTGGGAAGCCCTGAAAGATGGCACCATTGATGTAGTTGCCACAGACCATGCTCCGGTCCCAAAGGAACTCAAGAAAAATCTTTGGGATGCAACGCCCGGCATTCCCGGCGCCGAAATGTTTTTACCCGTTATGTTAAGTGAGGGGGTCAACAACGGCAGAATAACGCTGGAGAAACTCGTGGATGTCTGCTGCTACGGCCCGGCGAAGCAATTCGGTCTTGCGCCGCGCAAAGGGACAATATCGATAGGATCTGATGCGGACCTGGTGCTTGTCGATTTGGATAAAGAGGCCGAGGCTCCCCAAAAACCAATTTATTCCAACAGCGACTATTCGGTATTTGCAGGACGTATGATAAAGGGATGGCCGATTCTGACGATGCTGGCAGGACGGATTGTCATGCGGGATGGAAGCATAACCGGTGAGCCCGGACACGGTAAGTATATACCGGGTTGCTGACGCGGCGATGAATGAAAGCACGGGCAAATCAGAGGGCTTTAATCGTTTTGATAGCGACAAACTGATTTGATGGATAACCAAGGGAGACAGTATGGTCATTTAGAGAGCAATATGGACTTTTTTCGAGTTCATCAAGGGAGGGATAAGATGACAGAAGAAACACTGATTTACGAAAAAAAAGACTATGAGGAGGGGTCGGTCGTTACCCTTACCATGAATAAGCCTGAAAGCTTGAATGCGCTGAATGTTGAGTTTAGTCGTGAAATCGACGATGCGTTAACCCGGGTAGAGGAGGACGATGATGTAAAGGTTGTTGTTCTGAAGGGCGCCGGTAAATCATTTTCAGCCGGATATGATCTTGGGCGCGCTTATTTTGTATATGGCGCCGGCAAAGGTAAACCGGAAGATAAAACCCGGCGGCCCAGCCAGAGGTCACGGTTGGCATACGATAGATGGCGCTCAGAAAGTCTGCGCAATATATTCAATTTAAATAAAATAACAATCGCTCAAGTACATGGATATTGCATAGGAGGCGGATTGTATATGTCCCTTTGCTGCGACCTCACCATTGCGGCGCAAGACGCAAAGATAGGGCATTCTGAGCAGCGGCTCGGGTTTTCCGGCGCAATGTATGTTTTTCCGATCGAGATTATGTTGATCGGCCAGAAGAGGGCCAGGGAACTTCTTTTAACCGGAAAATTGATAGACGGAACGGAAGCCGAACGAATTGGGTTGATAAATCAGGTTGTTCCGCCTGATCGGCTGGAAGAAGAAACCCAAAAACTGGCTCAATCCATGACACTGCTTCCGCGGGATGGAATTGCCATCGGCAAGGCCTGTGCCCGGCTGGCCTACGATTCAATGGGGCTTAGCTCGGCTTTTGCACAAGGCTATCTCGGTCATACAATGTTTACAAATGTAAGATATGAACCTGGGGAGTTCAATTTTGTAAAGCGTAGACGGGATGTGGGCCTTAAAAATGCGATTAGGGAAAGAGATGCAAGATATAAGGGATTTATCGATTAGGATTTTTTACACTAATCGAATATCGAAATCCGGATCAGGAGGCAATTTATGAAAAACTTCGCTTACATCAGACCGGTCAGTATGGATAATGCCGTTGAAGCCCTAAAGGAAAACAGTGACGCGTATTTACTGGCCGGGGGAACGGATCTGCTGATCGGCATAAAGAATAATTCCGTGCAACCAAAACACCTTATCGATTTAAAAGGTATTCCCGATATAGATGCCATTGAATACCAAAACGGTTTCAAGCTGGGACCGCTTACCACCATAAGAGATATTGAAGTCTCACATCTCATCCGCAAGAAAATTCCGGTGCTAAGCCAGGCAGCCGCTACGCTCGGTTCAATTCAAATACGAAACAGAGCGACGATTGGAGGCAATTTGTGCCATGGTTCTCCGGCCGCGGATATGGCGGCCATTTTGCTGGCAATGGACTGCCGGGTAAAGATTGCATCCTATAAAAGTGAAAAAACAATCGGACTCGATCAGTTCTACACCGGACCGAATCAGACTGTAATCAACCGGGGAGAGGTGCTGTCGGAGATCATCATTTCAAATGATATCGAGCGGTTTAAAGGCGTGTACCTGAAATACGGCCCCAGAAGAGCGATGGATATCGGCATTGTCAACCTTGCGCTCCTTTTGGATGCCGATTATGAGCGCGGTTTGTGCAATCAGGTTATGATTGCCATGGGAGCGGTTGCACCCACACCGATCAGAGCAAAGGGTGCCGAAGCGTTGTTAAACGGAAATAGGTTGAAGGCCGGTTTAATCAGCAAAGTAGCCCAGGCGGCGGCCGACGAAGCCCGGCCCATTTCTGATTTTAGGGCTTCAGCCGGTTATCGCAAAGATTTGGTAAAGAGTTTGGTCACCAATGCAATTAATCAAATATTAAGAGACAACAACCCTTCATAGCCGTGGTTCACATGATTTCCCAGGGTTGTTTCGGTATAAAAGGGCAACAAAATTGAGCAAGCAAGATCAAGGGGGTAGTATGGGGAGAAAGCATCAAATTCAAATCACCGTGAACGGAGAAGCATATGATCTTCTGGTTCCTCCGAACAAAACTCTTCTGGATCTCTTACGGTATGATCTCGGTTTAACCGGTACGAAAAAAGGGTGTGATGAGGGAGATTGTGGGGCCTGCACGGTTGTTGCCGATGGCAAGGTGGTAACATCATGCCTTGTCCTGGCAGTAGAAATGGATGGTGCGACCCTGACAACCATTGAAGGCTTGCACAAAGGAGATGAACTGCATCCGATCCAGCAGGCGTTTGTCGACAGCGGCGCCGTTCAATGCGGGTTTTGCACACCGGGAATGATTCTTACCACAAAAGCGTTGTTAGATGAAAATCCCGATCCTTCGGAAGAAGAGATTAAACACTACCTGGAGGGCAATTTATGTCGATGCACCGGATACACTAAAATTCTGAATGCAGTCAACAATGTCATCAAGCAAATGAAATAAAGCGATGAAGAAGGGAGCATGAAAATGGACAATTTTTCCATCGTCGGAAAACCTATCCCTCACCTAGATGCAGTTGAAAAGGTGAAGGGCAACGCTGTTTTCACCTCTGACATAAAGTTAAACGGAATGCTTTCCGGTAAAATTTTAAGGAGTTCAGTACCCCATGCGAAAATTCGTAATATCGATATTTCCAAAGCGGTAAAGCTCAAAGGGGTAAAAGCCGTTATCACATCGAAAGATACGCCGCTGGTCAGATACAGCATTTCACCGACCTGGGCGGATAAACTGGTGTTAGCAGATAAAAAAGTACGATACATCGGAGACGAAATCGCGGCGGTGGCCGCACTGGATGAAGAAATTGCCGAGGAAGCGCTAGCTTTAATCCGTGTGGATCTTGAAGAACTGCCGGGCGTCTACGACCCGTTCGAGGCAATGCAGTCAAACGCCCCTTTGCTCCATGATGGGGTTGCTAATAATATTTCCAAAACGTTGAAGATGGAATGCGGGAGTGTGGCGGAAGGATTTACCCGGTCGGATATCATCCTGGAAGATACATTTAAAACCCATGCGCAATCCCATTGCAGTATAGAAACCCACTGTTGCATAGCCACCTGCAGTGCGACCGATGAAGTCAATTTATGGGTAAATGCCCAGGCCCCGCATCCATTGCGGCAGAGACTCGCAGGCGCTCTAAAAATCGATGTGGCCAAAATTCACGTTATGACGCCTTTTATCGGCGGGGGTTTCGGGAGTAAAATCGATTTGGAACCTGCCCAGGCAATAGCTGTCCTTTTAGCCAAAAAAACAGGTAAACCGGTCAAAATCGAACACTCGCGTAAGGAACAGTTTATTGCGACCCGGATGCGCCATCCGACCACAACTCATCTGAAATTTGGTGTAAAACAGGATGGAACCATAATGGCCAAACAGGCGAACGTGGTTATGGATAACGGTGCATACAACAGTCACGGTCCTGCAGTGATAGCATACAATAACGTTATGTTTTCGACCCTTTATCGCGTAAATAACATAAAATACGAAGGCCGGCTGGTGTATACCAATAAAAATTGGGGAGGTGCTTGCCGCGGATATGGCGATCCCCAGGCCTCTTTTGCTCAGGAAGTGATGATGGATATGATTGCCGAAAGGATCGATATGGACCCTATAGACCTGCGACTAAAAAACGCCAATATCCCCAACCAGGTAACGGCCAATGCGGTAAAGATTACGAGCTGTGGGCTTAAGGAATGTTTAACCGAGGCCAGGAAAGTTTCAGGATGGAACGTCAAAAAAGCCGGCAAGAAAAAATACAGAGGACTGGGAATTGCGTCCATGATCTACACCGGCGGCGCAAGTATCGGGTCCGGTTTTAATTATTCAGGGGCAACCATGCAGATGAGCCCGGACGGTACCCTGCAACTGTTAATCGGCGCAGTCGATATCGGTCAAGGATCAAATACAATACTCACCCAGATGGCCGCTGAAATTATGGCTGTTGCACCGGAGACGATTCGGCTGACCACAGCCGATACAGATACCACCTTTCCCTGTATGGGCACATTCGGGTCACGGGTTACCTACTGCGGGGGCAGAGCCGTGGAGGAAGCCGCCAATGGTTTGAAAAAGAAGGTGCTGGAAAATGCGGCTGAAATGTTGGAGGCGAATGCGGACGATCTCAAAATGGAAAACAGATCGATCTTTGTAATGGGAACACCGGAAAAAGCTGTTACCTACGCCGAAATCGGCTCCGCCTCTTTTAATAAGAAGAAACAGCCCCTGGTTGCGCATGGATATTATAACGGCCCGGAGGTATCCCCTGATTTTGATCCTGTAACCTATAAAGGATATCCCGCACCGGCGCTGGTTTTTGGCACGCATCTGGCGGAAGTCGAAGTTGACCCAACAACGGGTAGGGTTGAAGTGCTGAATTTTGTGGCCGCGCATGATTTGGGGCGAGCCATCAACCCCCTTTTGGTGAAGGGACAGATTGAAGGTGGTACGGTGCAGGGAATCGGTTGGTCCTTAATGGAAGAGGTTAAGTTTGAAAACGGAGAGATCCTTAATCCCAATTTTCACGATTATAAAATGCTTACCATAAAAGATATCCCTACAATCACACCGCTGATGATCGAAACGATTGATCCAAACGGTCCGTTCGGCGCCAAGGGGATTGGGGAGTGTGCCATGGTGCCGACGGCGCCGGCCATTATCAATGCGATTTATGATGCGGTGGGTGTCCGAATCAAAGAACTGCCGGCCACATCAGAGAAAATATTTAAGGGCCTAAAGGAAAAAAGATCCGAACAGGAAAAACCAACATGAAAAGGACGCTGGATGGGATTCGAATCATAGAACTGGCCCAATATATTTCAGGCCCTTATTGTGGAATGCTTCTTGCGGGTTTTGGAGCTGATCTGACCAAAATTGAAGAACCCGGGACCGGCGATCTGTCGAGAAGGTGTGGTCCGTTCCCGGGGGATATTCCCCATCCTGACAGGAGCGGATTGTTCCATTACCTGAACCGGAATAAGCGGGGAATTTCGCTGGATATAAGAAAAACCACCGGGCGCAACATACTCTTTAAACTCCTAAAAAATGCTGATGTTCTTGTCGAGGATATGCGGCCGAAATTGGCAAAACAGCTGAAACTTGATTTCGATCATCTAAAAAAAGTGAATCCAAAACTTATCGTTGCTTCCATCACGCCCTTTGGCCAGACCGGGCCCTATAAAGATTTTAAAGCCTATGCCATCAATACCGCTGCAATCGGTGGGATGAGCAGCATCGTGGGAGAACCGCAGCGGGAGCCCCTGACACCGCCTTTTGCACTCGGTCATTTCCAAACCGGGATCATTGCCGCAAATGCCATTATGTTTGCCCTGATGGCAAAACAAAAAAGCAAAAAGGGACAGCACATCGATATCTCAGAGGCTGAATCATGGGCTATTTTCCATACCGGGAACGTTGTTTCGGCTTTCATTTACAGCGGACGCAAAAGAAACAGAAGCGGCCACAGAACATTCGCCCCATATCCCTATACCCTGTTGCCGTGTAAGGATGGATACATCTCCATGATCGCGCTGCGCGGATCGGAATGGAAGCGTTTTCTTGAAATCATCGGTGATGGAGAGGTACCAAAATGGTATGCATCGGACGATCGATTTAAGGACCGAATAAAAGCAGGAATCGAATATGCCGATGTCCTCGATAGCCTATTGTCACCGTGGTTGATGTCCCATACGCGGGCGGAAATATTTCGTCGCTGCCGCGAAAAACATGTTCCCTTTACCCCGGTGAGGAACATGGACGAGGTTGTGAATTGTGAACATCTTAATAAAAGAGGGTATTTTGAAGAAATACGTTTTCCCGGAATAAATCCTTTTAAATGCCCCGGAGCGCCTGTTCGGTTTTCGAAAAGCCGGTGGGATCTCAATAATCCGGCACCCGCTCTGTCCGAACATAACGATGAAGTTTACTGTGAGCACCTTGCATATTCTAGAGAACAGTTAGCCCAATTACGAAGGACGTATATCATTTAAATGGTAACCTGCTCCATAAAAGAATCCGTGGCGACAATAACCTTGAGCAGACCGGATGCAAAGAATACCATCAATACTCAGGTGGCCGCCGAGCTGAAAGATCTTCGGGATGGAATTTGCCGGGATAAAGCGATAAAGATTGTGCTTATCACCGCCATCGGAAAGGAAGTCTTTTGTGCCGGAACAGATTTAGAGGAGTTTTATGCCCTAGAAAATATGGCAAACCGCCTGGAGCTGTTTTCGGTTGCTTCCACTGTCGATACATTTGACCGCCCGGTAATCGCCGCTATTTGCGGGGATGCATTCGGGCAAGGCCTGGAATTGGCGCTGGCCTGTGATTTGAGGATTTGTGCGAAAAACGCACGATTTGGCATGCACCAGGTACCCGATGGGCAGATGCCCTGGGATGGAGGCACCCAGCGGTTATCTCGTCTAGTGGGTAAAGCTAACGCTCTGGAGATGATCCTTTTGGGTGAAACCATAGATTCCGCTAACGCGCATCGGATAGGGCTTGTGCACCGGGTTGTCCCCCCTGCTGAACTGGCACAGGTTTCAATGGATTTGGCCCACAAAATGGCGTGTATGAGCCCTATATCCCTGTTGTATACAAAAGAAGCCGTTAAAAAAGGGATGGATCTTACGCTCGGGCAGGGCCTGCGTCTTGAGGCTGATCTTTACTATTTAATGCACACCGCGCGGGATCGCTCTGAGGGCATAAAGGCCTTTCAGGAAAAAAGGCGGCCACACTTTAAAGGAGAGTGAAGGGAAAATTGCAGGGAAACTCTAAGGGTGCTTTTAAAACCCTGATTTACGAAAAGGAGGGGACCATCGCCTGCGTTACCCTTAATCGGCCGCAATCCCTCAACGCATATAGCATTCAGATGCGAGATGATCTATCTGTGGTCCTGAGGGCGATCAGGGATGACGATGAAGTGAGGGTTGCGCTGCTTAAAGGGGCCGGAGAAAAGGCCTTTTGTGCAGGAGCAGACTTAAGCGAGTTTCTGACCGCTCTTTCCCCGGTATCCGCTCGACGGATTCGGTTTGATCGCGATGTTTGGGGACTGTTTTTAAGCATTCCCCAACCGTTGATTGCGGTGCTTCATGGGTGGGTATTGGGTTCAGGAATTGAAATGGCTTTATGTTGTGACCTAAGGATTGCATCTGATGACGCGCACTTCGGACTTCCGGAAGTTGAACTGGGGATTCTTCCGGCCGCCGGAGGAACCCAAACCCTTCCCCGCTTGGTGGGACAGGGGAAAGCACTGGAGATGCTTATGAGCGGTTGCAGGATCAATGCGCAAGAGGCTTTGGAGAGCGGGCTGGTTAACCGCGTGGCGCCAAAATCACAACTCCTGAAGGTTGCAAAGAAAACAGCTGAAAAAATTGCCTCATATAATCCCGATGCAGTGCGGTGTGTTAAACAGGCAGTTGGACGGGGAGTCGATTTACCCCTGGCCGAGGGTCTTGATATGGAAAAGAGGCTTGCCGATCAGTTGTTGAGAAGTAACGGGTTGAACCATGAACACACTTGAATTTTTGTATATTGCAACCGCCATCTGTCCGGACAGGCAATTTATTGTTTTTGAGGGCAATAGATGGTCGTTTTCACAATTTAATGGACGGGTTAATAGACTGGCCAACGTCTTTATGGATTTAGGTTTTAAAAAAGGCGATCGTATCGGCATGCTGCATGTAAATTGTCCCCAATATATAGAGGCCTATTTTGCTGCAGCAAAAATAGGTGCAATATTTGTTCCGCTGAATTTCAGAGCCAAATCGGATGAATTGTCCTATATGATCGGCAACGCCGGCATAAAGCTCCTGCTGGTCGGTGCCCCGTATCTTAAAACGGTTAAGGAGATGCTGCCCGGTTTACCTTCAGTAAAAACATTTATCTGTGTTGATGAGCGACAAAACGGCGCCTATTTTTTTGAGGATCTGATCAAGTTCGCCGGCTCCGGTGAGGTGAGCACCGATATTGATGATGAGGACATTACAATTTTAATGTATACCGCCGGGACCACTGGACGACCCAAGGGTGTTCCTCTGAGACACAGCGGCTTTGTTTCATATATCCTGGAAAATGTGGAGCCGGCCAGCCCGGAAATCGAGGAGCGGAACCTGCTGAGCGTACCGCTTTACCATGTAGCCGGAATGCAGGCCGTTTTAGGAGCGGTTTACGGGGGCCGTACGTTGATCCTGATGCGCCAGTTCGAGGTTAAAGCGTGGCTGCAGACGGTGCAGGACGAGCATGCCACCCGGGCCATGCTGGTGCCGACCATGTTGAAATGGGTGATTGATGACCCTGACTTTGACGATTTTGACTTATCAAGTCTGAGCGTCATTACCTATGGGGCGGCTCCGATGCCTTTTTATGTCATCCGCAAAGCCATCGCTGAGATGCCCTGGGTCCGGTTTATCAACGCCTTTGGCCAGACCGAGACCGCATCCACCATAACAGCTTTAGGGCCCGAAGACCACATCATCAAAGGAACTGAGGCTGAAAAAGAGAAGAAACTGAAACGGCTCACTTCATCGATCGGCAGGCCGATAGCCGGTGTTGAGGTAAGGATTTTCGATGATAAAGGCGATTCTTTACACCCGAACCAGATTGGAGAGATCTATGCAAAAGGCCCAGGCATCATGAAGGGTTACTGGGGAACCGACAAGAAAAGCGCTCAGGTGATAACAGAAGATGGGTGGTTAAAAACGGGTGATAAGGGTTGGAAGGATGAAGATGGATATATCTATTTGGCCGGACGGAGTGATGATATGATCATTCGCGGCGGAGAAAATATTTCACCTGAGGAGGTGGAGGATGTCCTCCATTCACACCCAAAAATAGATGAGGCCGCGGTCATCGGAATCCAGGATCCGGATTGGGGCCAGGTACCCTGTGCCGTTGTGGTTGTTAAAAATGGAGAGGAGGCCTCGGAAGAAGAGATTATGACGTACTGTCGATCCAGGTTGGCCGGTTTTAAAAGGCCGCGGTCTGTTCTCTTCATCGATTCATTGCCCCGAAATCCGATGGGAAAGGTTTTAAAAAAGGAGCTAAGGGAAAATTACGGAAAATCCTGATGAACTCGCAAAAAGACCATAGTGTTTTCAATAAACCCTAAAAGGAGATATTATAATATGGCCAATGAAGTCGGGAAAAGATATGTCTGCACGGTGTGCAGAGCTGAATTTATAGTAACCCGTGGCGGAAAAGGGGAGCTGAGTTGCTGCGGGAAAAAGATGGAAATTAAAAAATAGATGTGACCCGATACAATTTCAGGGGCTTAACCCCTTTAAAATAAAACATGCGGAGAAAAAATTATGGTACAGCTCGGCAAAAGATACAGATGCGAAGAATGCGGAACAGAGATGCTCTGCACCAAGCCCGGTGACGGGCGACCCAAGTGCTGCAATAAAGAAATGGGAATCCAGGAACCTCGCTCTTTGCCATCGTCAGATTGATACCTTTGCTCAGGATGAAGGCTCAAAAACCCAGGAACAGGCCGCTCAGCGAGATACAGATCCTCGATCTATCGGACGAGAAGGCAAGCTTCTGCACAAAACTTTTGGCGGATATCGGCGCTCGCGTTATTAAGATAGAGAGACCGGGCGGGGACCCTTCACGAAAACATCGACCTTTTTGGAGAAAATCTTCTCACCCAAAAAACAGCCTGTCCTTTTATTATAACAATACCAACAAGTTGAGCATCACTTTAAACCTCAAACACGATGATGGCAAATTACTTTTTCGCAGACTGGTGGAAAGGACCGACATTGTGGTTGAGTCTTTTTCCCCGGGTGATCTTGAGAAGCTCGACCTGGGGTTTGAAGCCCTTAAAAAAATAAATCCGGCACTTATTTTGGTTTCGATAACCGGATTTGGACAAGAGGGCCCGAGAAAAGGATATAAATCCTCTGATCTGGTCGCCTCTGCGTTTGGCGGCCAAATGTATGTTACAGGCAGATCGACCGGAAAGCCGCTTAAGCTTTACGGACATCAACCGTATTTGATAGCTTCACTTTTCGGTGCAACCGGTATTCTCCTGGCTCTACGTAAAAGGCGCCGAAACGGGAAGGGAGAACATATTGATATATCGATTCAGGAGGCGGTCACCGCATCTTTAGAGCATGTCATGGTTCGTTTTTTTCATGAAGGTATCATAGCCGAAAAAAAGGGCAATCTTCACTGGAATCATCTCTTTCACATTTTCCGCTGTAAAGATGGTTTTATTCAGATAACCCTTTTTGAAGGATGGGAGACCCTTGTGGAGTGGATGGATAGCGAAGGGATGGGCGAAAATCTAAAAGATAAAAAGTGGATAGATGAGCAGTATCGGCGAAAGCATATCGATCATATAATCAAAGTAATCGGGCGATGGACTAAAACGCACACCATCGATGAGTTATTTCATTTGGGTCAGCTCATGCGATTTTCGTGGGCTCCGGTCCGGACCCCTCAACAGATCACCGAATGTCCTCAGCTTAGAGCCAGAGAATTCTTCATTAATATCGAGCAAACTGAAAAGAGCGACATCCTCCAGTATCCCGGGTTTCCCTCTAAATTCCACCCGCTGATTGAAACTCCATATAGACGAGCTCCTCAAATCGGCGAGGATAATATCCAAATCTATAGCAAAGAATTGGGTGTTTCTAAAAATAAGCTACATAAGCTTTCAGCCGGCGGTGTGATTTAGAAAAATATCATAACCGTTCACGGATATCAAATGAATACCGAAATACTTAAAGGGATAAGGATTTTAGATTTTTCAAGAATACTGGCCGGGCCCTATGCGACAAGAATACTTGCAGATTTTGGGGCAGAGGTGATTAAACTACAAACAAAAAAAACAGCAACCGGCGCCGAATCAAACACCAGCGGGTATTTTAGCGCCTGGAATCGAAACAAGAAAAGTATCACATTGGACCTCAGTCGGCCCGGAGCAAAAGAACTGGTTTTACGACTTGCAGCCATATGCGATGTGGTGGTAGAGAATTTTTCTCCGCGTGTGATGTCAAATTGGGGGTTGACCTTCGACATAATCAAAAAAGAGAAGCCGGATATAATTATGCTCAGCATGTCGGGCATGGGTCAGACAGGGCCGTGGAAGGATTTCGTTGCCTATGGACCCACCCTGCAGGCTTTGGGAGGTCTTACGTACCTTACAGGACGTAAGGAGGGTTACCCTGTTGGCCCCGGTTATGCCTATGCAGACTTAGTATCCGGTATCTATGGCGCGTTTTTAGTTTTAGTTGCCCTGGATTATAGGGAACAAACGGGTCTGGGCCGATATATTGACTTTTCCGAATACGAGGCTGTGTGCACACTGATCGGGCCTGCCCTGTTGGACATGGCTGCAGATGGCGCTGAAACTTTCCACCTTGGGAGCAACTTCTCTGGCGATGACACGGCTGCTCCCCATGGCTGTTATCAATGCCTGGGTAAAGACAGGTGGTGTGTAATTGACGTTTTTAATGAAGCCGAGTGGCAAGCACTTATGGATGTAATGGGAAATCCATCCTGGAGCAAAGCGGAAAGATTTTCCACACTTTCAAAACGAAGAGAACATGCAAAAGAATTAGATGAGAGGTTGGGTTTATGGACATCCACGCAGGCGGTGGAAGAGGTGGTCGACCTTCTCCAAAAAGCCGGGGTTCGGGCCGGTATTGTTCAGAACGCTCAGGATCTTGCCAATGACCCGCAGCTTAAAAAGAGAGGTTATTTTGCCCATCTAAAACACCCCATCCTTGGGGATACCATTTCAGATAGATCACCGATAAGATTTAGTCAAGGTTCCTCATCGAATTGGAAGTCTTCCCCGCTATTGGGTGAGGACAATCGATATGTTTTTATGGATCTTCTTGGTCTGACCGATCAGGAATTTGCCTCATATATAGAAAATGGTGTTATTGCCTAAATTTGGGTCGGCAGGGTTGAGCAAGGCTGATTTTTGACACCAGTTTTTTGAATACTCTGAAAAACAAGGCGATAAGAATCCCCTTTTTACTCTTGGCACTACCGGAACTATTTCGGGGCCGTTTTGCTTTCATGTAAGCTCGCGGATAGTCGGAGGCAGGGCGACTTTCACCGCCTGAAAGATCTTGCCACAGTTTCCCTTGCATTGGGTACGGACGGCAAAGCGCTTATTATAATGGCAGAAGCAAAAAACGCAATCATTGTTGGAGTGTGAAGGGCAATGCAAACTTCACATTGTAAATACGATGTTGCATTTTACTGTTTGTTGGGATAATTGGACCCTATTTTTCGTTATCGACTTCAGCGTTCAACTGAAGGTGGTGAATATGAAGGAAATAGTCGATTGGCTTGTCAGTATAGAGCAAATGACCAGAGATATTTATCGTAAAGCGGCTGAGCTTTTTAAAGCGGATAAAGATTTTCACCGTTTTCTAATTCATTTAGCTGAAGATGAAAAGGCGCATTATCAGTTAATGAAAAGGGTAAAAGAATACTTTCAAGGGCACGAAATTCCACCATCCGCTATCGGTTTGGACCAACAGGCAAAACAAAGAATTGAAAAACCGCTAATGGAATGCCTTAACACGCTTTCAACAGGTGCTCCTCTTTCAAAGGATATTGTCCTCGATTATATTGTCACAGTAGAGTTTTCCGAATTGAATTACCTATTTATTTATGTAATTAAACACATGCCAAAAGAAAGTAGTGAATTTATTTATCCTGCCACACTTATACAAAACCATCTGCGATATCTTGAGCATTTTTTGGGATCATTGCCAGAGGGTGAAAAACACCTAGAATCTGTCAGACGTTTTCCAGAGGTGTTGAAAGAAAACATCCTCATTGTTGAAGATGATTCAGCAATAGCTGAACTCCTTGGCGTATTATTGCAAAGAGAAGGCAACATTACCATTGCTCAAAATGGTGCGGAAGGTTTACGTAAAGTAAAAAAAAATTATTATCGGCTGATTTTGTCGGACATCGGCATGCCGGTTATGGACGGTATGGAATTTTTCAAAAACGCATCTCGTATTTATCCGAATATCGCCGAACGATTTCTTTTTTTTACCGGTGACCTTAATGCCGATCGGATTGCCTTTTTTGACAAAAATCATTTGAATTATCTGTCCAAACCCGCTTTGGTCAATGAAATATACGAGAAAGTAATTGAAATAATGAGTAAAGTCATAACGCTCCGGTAAAACCGGAGGCTTGATAGCTGTGAGCAGGCTCAAAGGCTGCAATTGAGGTTAAACCTTAACATTTACCATCATCATCGTCGTCTTTGTCACGGTCGGTCTGATTCTGGATATACTTTCTCACTTCATCCAATTCGAAACCTACTGTGGAAACCGCATATCCACGAACCCATAACTTTTCACCATTAAAATTTCTTTTCTTTCCAGTAAATTGGCGTGCAACTGCAATTGCGCTTTTACCCTTTATATAACCGTTTACCCGCGCGACCGAATGCTTTGGAGGAATCGATATACAGATGTGAACGTGGTCGTTCATCACATGCCCTTCAAGAATCTTACTGTCCTTTTGCCTTGACAATTCATGAAATACTGGGCTCAAATATCTTCTTATTCGATCAAACAGTTGCTTTTTTCGATATTTGGGGATAAAAACAATGTGGTATTTACAATCCCATTTTGAGTGGAGCCAAACTCCCATAATCTGACATGGTTCCTCCTTTCTAAATTGCTATCAAATCCCCAAGGAGGAACTATGTCTAATCCCGCTAAAGGTCAAATCTTGTATAGTCACACTGGTCAAACCAGTGGCTTACCGGTTTGAGTTAAGAAATGAGGGTAAAGATGGCATCAACTTTGGATTGGGGGATATCGATTTTTTTACCCATCTGGCTGAGCGACTTGAGAAAGCCATTAACCGGTTGAAAAATTATTTGAATTGAGGTAACTTGCAGGGAGCGGGTTTCGAGTTTTCGGCCGGGGGGATGAAACAGATTTCCGGAACGTGGATGGGAATATTTTGTCTCCAATTTTTATATGGATTTCCGTGGAATATGATAACCTGTAAACAACAAAAAAGGAGGAACTTATGGCAAAAAAATTGGTACAAACATTGGGAATGATAGGCCTTCTGCTATCTATGATTTTGGGGGGAGCGCTTTACTCTCAGCCATCCATGGCTTCGGACCAGGTGGTAAAAATCGGCTTGTCTGCACCTTTGACAGGAGATTGGGCAGAATATGGAAATGATTTCAAACGGTCTGTCCAGATGGTTTTTCAAAGAGTCAACAGAATGGGCGGCATTCACGGAAAAAGGGTCGAGTTGGTCATTTCCGACAGCCGGGGAGATCCAAAGGAGGCTGTATTGATTGCAGAGAAATTCGTTGCTGACCCCGATATTATTGCAGAAATCGGTGATTTCAGCAGTTCTAGCTGCATGGCGGCCGCCTCGATCTATGACAAAGCCAAAATGACCCAGCTTTCTCCCACTTCATCCCATATGGACTTCACAAAAAAAGGTGAGAATATGTTTCGGGTAGTGGCTACCCAAGGGTATGAGGGACCGTATAATGCCAGATGGGCAGTAAAAGATCTGGGCAAGAAAAGACTGGCCACCATCTATATTAATAATGATTGGGGCGTAGATGCCAATAAGTACTTTACCCAGGAGGCAAGAAAGCTGGGCGCAGAGGTTCTAGCCGAAGAGGCATTTGTACCAGGCGAGAAAGACTTTGCGGCTATTTTGTCGAAGCTCAAAAGGCTGAACCTGGATTTGATCTATCTCCCCACTTTTTACGCTGATGCTGCGGCCATTTTGAATCAGGCCAAGCGGATGCATTTCAAACCTGTTGTTATGGCAAATAGCTCGCTGTTTTCTAATAAGACCATTGAGTTGGGTGGAGCGGCTGTCGAAGGCATTGTGATCCCTGCGAATTATTTCGCCACCGATCCCCGACCTGCTGCCCAGGAATTTACTAGGGAATATCGGGCAATTTACGGCAAAGTTCCAAATCAGTTTGCGGCACTTGCCTATGACGCTGCAAATCTGATGACCGCTTCATTACACAGGGTAGGCGTGGAAGACAGATCAAAGGTCAGAGAGGGCCTTTTGGCTCTGAGAGGTTTCCAGGGAGCTACAGGCTCGATTTCATATGCCGAGGGCCGGGATCCTGCCAAAGAATTAGTGAGAATAACGATCAAAGATGGTAAGTGGGTCCTCTACAAGCCCTAGATGTGAGCCCACACGGAAATTTGGCAAGGTAAGGCCAATTCTCCCGGGTTCCCTCCTTTAATGAGAGGGGATACGGGAGAACCTCCATCTGTGCAAACCAGAGGAAATCGGCAATTAAAAGGTGTTCGAGCAGTTTATAAATGGACTAACTCAGGGCAGTGTCTACGCGCTTTTGGCGCTGGGTTTTACAATGATCTTCGGCACGTTGCGCATGGTAACATTCGCCCATGGTGAAGTGTACATGATGGGGGCTTACGTCGGCTTTGAGATCATTAAACTGCTTTATCCCAGCTTTTTCCTTGCTCTGATTGCCGGCATGGCCGCCACAGCCCTGCTTGGTCTTTTGATAGAACTTCTGTCGTTTCACTTCTTGCGCGATGCACCCCACGCCACCTCCTTGCTGGTCACTATCGGTATATCCATCCTGCTGGTCAATCTTGCTCAGCTGATCTGGGGGCCTGAAACCCATGCAATACCCTATTCGCTTCTGGACAAGCTCGATTATGGAGAGATCGAATTCGCCGGAGTTTACATCACTTATCTCCAGATAGCGGTTCTGGGTGTGACTGTCCTGCTAATGATGGTCCTCTATCTTCTCATCAACAAAACCAAGCTGGGAATGGTCATCAGGGCAACAGCCCAGGACTACGAAGCAGCGTTCGCTATGGGTGTTAAAGTGAACTGGATATTTGCCATGGCCTTTGCAATCGGCTCTATGCTTGGTGGAGTGGCAGGCGTTCTTGTAGGAGTTTATTACAACCTGTTCTATCCGACGATGGGCCAATTATACGGGCTTAAAGCATTCAGCGCCAGCGTTGTGGGCGGACTGACAAGTTTACCGGGGGCGGTGACCGCTGGATTACTGATAGGGATTGTGGAGGTCTTTTCAGTGGAATTAGGGGCCTCCAGTTTTCGCCACATGATCTCCTTCATTTTCATGCTTCTCATCTTGATCTTCCGGCCGGGTGGTTTGTTCGGTGGAAAAGAGCTCGTTCAGGCACGGGGTGATTAATGCCCCGGATAGTGCGCGCCACACTGAAAAATGCACCATATATTGTCATTCTGGTTGTTTTGGCGTTTGTCCCGGCGTTTATTGCAAACCGCTATTATATTCAGGTTCTTGTCTTTATCGGGATTTACATTATCTTAACCCTCAGCCTAAACCTGTTGAATGGTTATGTAGGACTGCTATCCATTGGACATGCCGCCTTTTACGGCATTGGAGCCTATGCTTCAGCCAAGTTGATGATGGAGCTGAGATTACCATTCCTAATGGCAATGCTCGGGGCTGGAATAATCGCCGGGTTTTTCGGCTACCTGATAGCCAAACCCACACTCCGCCTGTCAGGGATCTATATGACTCTGTCTACGATGGGTTTCAACATTATTCTGTTCCTAATACTGCAAAACTGGATGAGCTTTACTAACGGGCCGATGGGTATCATGGATATTCCGGCTCCGGTGATCTTTGGCCATGAGGTCAGTACCCACGTTGATTACTATTATCTGATACTGATTTTGGTTCTTCTGACTTTGGCAAGCATGTACCGTCTCATTCATTGTCGTTTCGGCCGTGCATTGACTGCTATCAGGGAAAATGAACTGGCCGCCGAAGCCATGGGCGTGAACACAAACCGTTACAAAATCCAGGCCTTTGTCCTAGCTGCTTTTTACGCTGGCATTGCAGGTAGTTTTTATGCCCATTTCGTCAAATTCATCAGCCCGGACAGTTTTTACATTTACGAATCGTTCATTTTGTTAGCTATGCTTGCATTTGGAGGTCAGGGCAACCTGATTGGGCCGGTTGTGGGGGCGGCAATCTTACTCATAATTCCGGAAGTGTTCCGTTTTCTGCAAGAGTATCGTATGTTCGTCTATGGCGGAGTTTTGATCGTTATGATGCTTGTGCGCAGGCAGGGGCTTTTGGGCGGAAAGGAATACAGCTTCCGACTTCGCCGGTTTGATGAGCAGGAGGAGATTGTATACACCAGGGGGGATAAGTTTCTTTAACCTTTGCTTTTGGTGATTCTTTGTCATAGGAAGTATACGTGAGCAGATGGTGGATTTGTTGGAAATTTCAAATGTTACCAAAGATTATGGTGGTCTTGAGGCACTCAGCAACGTCTCTATGCAGATAAATGATGGGGATATCATCAGTCTTATCGGTCCTAACGGTGCAGGAAAAACTACTCTATTTAACTGCATAACGGGGACATTGCCTCCTACTTCTGGTTCTATCCGGTTTCAGGGAAAAGAGTTAGTCGGTCTTGCTCCTCATGATATTGCCAGAATGGGCATTTCGCGCACATTCCAACACGTACGGCTGTTTAATCGTATGACTGTTTTAGACAACATAATGGTCGGCAACGACCATAAAGGAAGCACGGGAATCATCGGCGCACTCTTGCGCCCTCCACGGGTTGGCAGGGAAGAAGAGGAATCAAGAGATAAGTGCATGGAAGTGCTTTCTCTATTTGGTGAAAGACTTCTACCCCGTTTGAAGCAAAATGCAGACATGCTTTCCTATGCAAACCGGAGGCGACTGGAAATCGCCCGCGCACTGGTATCTGAACCCAGGCTGATACTGCTGGACGAACCGACAGCAGGAATGAATCCCAATGAAACGAAAGGGATCACTGATTTGATTCATCTGATCCGGAAACGGGGGCACACAGTGCTCGTCATCGAACATAAGATGAAAGTGGTAATGACCATATCGGACCGAATCATCGTTCTAGATCATGGAGAGAAGATCGCCGAGGGGACCCCGCATGAGATTGCTCGAAACAAAGAGGTGATAGCAGCATACATGGGAGGCCGACGACGTGCTCATACTGACTGATATCGACACATTTTATGGCCCCATACAGGCGTTGAAACAGATATCACTCGCAGTTGAGGAAGGCGAGATAGTGTCGCTTCTTGGTGGAAATGCAAGCGGAAAATCGACGACCATGAAGACAATTCTAGGTTTGCTGAAACCTAGAAAGGGCACGGTAGAATTTCTAGGAAGGCGAATCGACGGACTGTCTCCCTCGACAATCGTGCGTGCTGGGATTTCACCTGTGCTGGAGGCACGACGTCTCTTCCCCTATCTCACGATCAATGAAAATTTACTGATGGGGGCTTACACACGCACCGACACAAGAGCCATTCGAAAAGACATTGAGCATGTATGTGAACTGTTTCCCGTAGTTAAGGAGCGTGCGAAACAGCTGGCATCGAGTCTCAGCGGCGGAGAACAGCAGATGGTGGCTATGGCCAGGGCGCTCATGGCTCGCCCTAAGCTGCTGATAATGGACGAACCCTCTATGGGTTTATCGCCCCTCTTTGTAGATAAGGTTTTCGAAATCATTCAGGAGATCAACCAAAAAGAGGGCGTTGCGATACTGTTGGTTGAACAGAACGCAAACATGGCACTATCCATAGCCAGTCGAGGCTATGTTTTGCAGACAGGAGAAATCGTGCTTGCCGATACTACTCAGAACCTTTTAAACAATCCACTCATGCAGAAGGCGTATCTAGGAGTGGCATAATTGAAATGGAGTAATCAATGGATAAAATAGAGAGAGTCGATCGAGTTTTAAACGGAGAAAAGGTGGACAGGCCGCCTCTTTCACTCTGGTACCATTTCGGCATTCAGCACGCCGGTGGAGAACAATTTGCCAGGATTACACTGGAGTTTTTTAATTATTACGATTTTGATTTCTTAAAGGTAATGAATGATTATTTTTATCAGCCGCCACAAGGGCTCGATACGGTAAAAACTAAAGCGGATTTAAAACGTATCACCCGTTTTGATGTGCAGCAATCAGACTGGAAGGAACAGTTCAGGGCCCTGGAATATATCAGCAAAGAACTGAAAAACAAGGCATATTTTATTGACACGGTATTTGACCCCTGGCAAAGCATACGCCGTAATATGGCGGGAGAAAATATCGATTCGCTGATGGTAGATGCGCCCGATGATCTGCTGGAGGCGCTTGACATTGTTGCCGATAACCTGATCGCTTACTGCAAGAAATCACTGGCCATAGGAACGAGCGGTATCTTTATGTCGGTGCCGGCAGCAAGCGAGCTGATTAGCAGGGAAAACTTTCTCAGATTCGTCAAACCGCCTGCCGTGAAGGTATTTGGTGCAATTTTCGGGCTAGGCAAAATGAATACGGCTCATATTCATGGGGAGAACCTGTATTTTGATGATGTTCTGGATTTTCCCGTGGATATTTATAGCTGGTGGGATCGGGGTCCTAAAGGGCCTTCACTCGGATGGGTCAAAGAACGAATTCCGGGGTGTGTTATGGGGGGGATCAATCAAAAAGTTGTGGCTCGAACCAGCAGATCATTTTTAAAAAACCATGTCCGGGAGGCAATAGAGCTGGGCGGTAAAGAAAGGTTTTTCCTGGCCAACGGCTGCAGCAGCGATTCCTGGGGGTATCCCGGATCGTTACAGGCCATCGTGGATGCCGCCAAAGCGGCCGGCAACCTTTGAAGAAATGAATTTTTTGGTTGTAGACTGCGGCACCTCTGTATGCCGGGCGTCGGTGATTTCCGGCAACGGCGATACCCTGTCCCTGAGCCGCAGACAAATCAGGATTGACCATCCCAGGCCCTCTTTTGCTGAAATTGATGCTGGCTATCTCTGGAATCAGGTTCGAAAGGTCATTATATCAGAGGTTGAAAAACATCCTGACATCACCTTTGATGCTATCGGTGTCAGCACAATGCTCGGTTATGTTTTACTGGATAAAACCCCTGCCCCTTTAATGCCTGCGATCATCTATATGGATAACAGGGCTGTAGCGGAAATTGCTGAAATGAAACAACTGTTCTCCGAAGCAGAACTGTTTGCAATCACCGGTCGCAGGTCCAGTCCACTGCTTTTGGCGCCAAAGATAAAATGGCTTTACAAAAACAGGGCCGACGTTATTAAAAAACTGGACCACATTATCGGTCTCAAAGATGAAATTGTTCGACGATTGACCGGCAATATCCGAACGGATTTTGCTCATCTTGATTATTCAGGCTGTTACAATGTTCACAAAGGTGAGCTTGAAAGCGATATTATAGATGCCGTGGGAATAAAAAAAGCCCTATTTCCGTCACCCACGCCGGCCACGGAAATCGCCGGTACGGTCTCAGCCGATGTGGCCAAGCATTTCGGATTGACCTGTGGTACTCCGGTAATAACAGGGAGTTCTGATGGGACCACGGCCATGTATGGTGCCGGTGTGCTTGAAAAAGGAAGGGCTGTTCTGGTATCAGGCTCCACCGATGTATTAATGATGCGTTGTGAGTCGGCGGTTCAGGATCCAGCCCACATCCTCAGCATAAATACCGGTATGCTGCCGGGAACCTTTCTGGTTGGCGGAGCTCTGGGTTTATCCGGTGGCGCCCTGCACTATTTTGAAAAGATGCTTCAGACATCTGCGGATAAACTGGCAGACAACATCGCTGATTTGTCACCCGGCTCAAATGGCCTCCTTGTTTTCCCCGGCTTAACCGGGGAAAGATCGCCTTTCTGGAAAGAATATCTGACCGGAGGAATCGCCGGGTTATCTTTGCACCATAAAAATGAACATATTCTCAAAGCCCTTATGGAAGGATGTGCCTTCCGTATTTTGAGATTACTAAAGGCAATGTCGGCAAGTCATCTTAAACCGAAGGGGCTGAACATCGTGGGGGGCGGTGCAAATATCGATGTCTGGAACCATATTAGATCTGATGTTACCGGAATGGTGATCAGAAAACTTTTTCACACAGAAGCCACCTCCCTGGGCACAGCAATGTTCTGCAACGCCGGGATTGATAGCTCCCGATCGCTGCTCGAGGTAACCAGGGATTGGATAGAGGTGGAAAAATGCTATTCACCCGATCCAGACGCAACAGATAGGTATAAAAAAATTGCAGCAATTTTCGATAGGTATATGAATGACAACGAAAATATCTATCGACGTTTGAATGAATTGAGCATGCACCTATAACGGATGATAAGGGTAGGAGTCAGGGGGAGCAGGTTGAATATCTATTTTTGTGGTATGATTGGGTCGGGAAAAACAACGATCGGCAAGTGCTTATCCGATATCCTCGAACTTAAATTTTACGATCTTGATCAGGAAATGGATAGGGTCCTTGGATATTCATTCCACAAACTAGTCCAGGAAAAGGATTGGTTGGCTTTCCGAGAACTCGAGTATACAATATGTAAGCGCTTTTCACGCCACAAAAATGCAATAATCTGCCTGGGCGGGGGTACGGTCAGGTATGAATGGAATGTGGATGTTCTTAAGGGGACCGGATTAGTCATCCTCCTGGAGGCGCCTTTAGAAGAGTTAATCAAAAGAGTAAGACCTGCAGATCGACCTCGGGTAAATACGGGCACAACCCTTGAGGAGGATATCCGAAAGATATGGGAAGAATCTAAAGAAAAATATTACAGCGCAGCAAACATCATATATCAAACAGCCCAAAAAAGCATTAAGGAAGAAGTTGAAGATTTGAAACACATAATCCTTGAGCATATATATTGACAAATCAAACTAACAGATGAACTATCAAATGACTTTTTACGAGAGTGTCAAGTTTTAATAAGAAAAAAATTGTACCAAACCTTGCGGTGTACGTCGAAGGGTTTTATGGATAAGGGCTGGGTTGATGGAAAAATTATTTGCGCTCCGGTTCCATCTTCCGGTATGGTAGAGGTAGGAAAATGATGAACCGCTTCGATCGATCAAAGGCGTGACCCTGGAGTTTTTAAATGATTTTGAGAGGTGAAGATGACAAAGAATAATGGGACGATCACCTATTTGAAAACCGGTAAACTCGAAGTGCCGGCGTGTCCTGTAATTCCTTTTATTGAAGGAGACGGAGTGGGACCGGATATCTGGAAGGCATCCCGGAGGGTGCTTGATGAGGCGGTTTCGAAAAGCTATGGGGATCATCAAAAAATCAGCTGGCTGGAATTGCTGGCAGGGGAAAAGGCCTTTCATCAGACCGGAAGCTGGCTTCCGGAAGAGACGATCAGGAGTATAAAGGCCTACTGCGTCGCCATCAAAGGCCCCTTGACCACTCCGGTAGGAAAGGGTATTCGGAGTATCAATGTTCGCATGCGCCAGGAGTTGGATCTGTATGCGTGTTTGCGCCCCGTAAGGTATATCCCCGGTGTGCCCAGCCCGATGAAACGCCCGGAGGATGTAGACATGGTGGTCTTCAGGGAGAATACGGAAGATGTTTATATGGGCCTCGAATGGAAAGCAGGTTCGGCGATCGCCAAAAAAATCCGAGATCTGGTTCAACAGGCAGATGGAAGGCGAATTCGTTCTGATTCAGGTATCGGACTTAAACCGATCAGCCGCTTTGGGACGTATCGTTTGGTCCGGATGGCCATTGAGTATGCACTGCAGCACCAAAAGCGGAGTGTCACCCTGGTCCATAAAGGAAACATCATGAAATATACCGAGGGTGCTTTTCGAACCTGGGGGTATGAAGTGGCAAAAAAATCATTCGGAAAATCGATAGTGACCGAAGAAGATCTTGCAAACGAACATGGGGGAAAAATTCCCAAGGGAAAAATTGTGCTGCAAGATCGGATTGCCGATGCCATGTTTCAACAGATACTCTTAAGACCCCAGGAATATGACGTGCTGGCAATGCCGAACCTCACCGGAGACTATATGTCCGATGCATTGGCAGCCATGGTCGGTGGGCTCGGGATGGCGCCCGGAGCAAATATCGGTGACGGGTATGCCCTTTTTGAGGCAACACATGGCACGGCGCCAAAATATGCCGGACAGGATAAGGTAAACCCGGGATCATTGATCCTTTCCGGCGCCATGATGCTCGATTATATCGGCTGGGAAGAGGCTGCCGACCGTATAAGGAACGGCCTAATCAAAGCCGTTAAAGACAAGCGGGTCACTTATGATTTGGCTCGGCAGATGCAAGGGGCCACTGAGGTGAAATGCTCTGAATTTGCAACGGCGGTGATAGGAAATTTGTAGCAGAGATGTAGAATCCAAAAGAAACTGAGGTGAATTTTGGAGGTCAATATGAAACGAGACGAATATATCCGACAAATAGATATAATTGGGAGTCGGTATCATATTCTGGATATCAATTTTCTTGAGGAAAAAGGGATAGCAAAGATTCAAACGCTTCCTTTTTCCATTAAAATTTTGGTCGAAAATCTTTTGCGAAAACTCGACGGCAATGTGGTTCGGAAAGAAGATTTGATTCATATAGCAAGGTGGAAAAAGCGGTATCCGGACCCGGTTGAAATACCGTATCATCCGGGTCGCGTCCTGATGCAGGATTTTACAGGGGTTCCAGCGGTTGTAGACCTTGCCGCCATGCGCGATACGGTAAAAGATTTAGGTGGTGATCCGGGGAAGATAAACCCATTGATTCCTGTTGACCTGATTGTGGACCATTCCATTCAGCTCGACTACTACGGCACAACCGATGCTCTGAACAAAAATGTGGAAAGAGAATACCAAAGAAACCGGGAACGATATGCCCTTTTAAATTGGGCCCAGAAAAGTTTTAAAAACTTTCGGGTTGTTCCGCCCAATTCCGGAATTTGTCATCAGGTTAACCTGGAACATATCGCAACGGTGGTGACCACTGAAGAGATTGACGGCAAGCCTTTTGCCTATCCGGATACGTTGTTGGGCACAGACTCCCATACCACCATGATTAATGGGATCGGTGTCATGGGATGGGGTGTCGGCGGAATCGAAGCCGAAGCGGTCATGCTGGGACAACCGTACTATATGTCTATTCCAGAAGTTATTGGTGTAAAACTGATCAATGAACTCAGAGAAGGGGTTACAGGAACCGATTTGGTTCTGGCGGTGACCCAGAAACTCAGGGCGCATCACGTTGTCGAAAAGTTTGTTGAGTATTTTGGCCCGGGAATAAAAGAGTTGACCATACCGGACAGAGCAACGATTGCCAACATGACACCGGAGAACGGGGCAACACTAGGGTTTTTCCCGGTGGATGAAAAAACCCTCGAATATCTGAGGATGACCGGCAGAGATGATCGGGCTGAAGTGACGGAAATTTATGCAAAAGAGACCGGTCTTTTCTATACAGGGGAAAATGACCCGGTATATACCGAAACCATTCTTTTGGATCTCTCTGAAATAGAACCTTCGGTCGCAGGTCCTGCCAGGCCTCAGGATCGAATTGGCCTGGAGAATCTAAAAGGCGCTTTTGCCGGTATACTGGGGTGTGAATATGACCGGGATACGGATTTGGCTCAGCTTTCCAAGTTTCATGATGAATCGGGTTGTCAGACTGTACGGGCCACGACCTGTCGTCCTGTCAGCCCAAATACGTATCCAGTGAATCTCGATGGAACCGAAGAAAAAATAGGCGACGGAAACCTCGTAATTGCAGCCATTACGTCCTGTACCAATACTTCCAATCCCCGTGCCCTGATCGGTGCGGGATTGGTGGCAAAAAAGGCGATTAAAAGCGGCATCAGAGTGCCAGCGTATGTTAAAACCTCCCTTGCGCCGGGTTCAAAGGTTGTCATCGACTACCTTGAAGACGCCGACCTCATGCCTTATTTTGAAGCACTCGGTTTCCATCTTGCCGGTTTTGGTTGTACGACGTGCATCGGTAACAGCGGTCCACTTCATGAACAAATTGAACGTGTGATTTCAGAAAATGACCTTACCGTCGGGGCTGTCCTATCCGGGAACCGGAATTTTGAGGCCAGGATTCATCAGCGTGTGAAGGTAAACTTTCTGGCATCTCCGATGTTGGTGGTCTGCTTTGCCATTGCCGGAAGAATGGACATCGATCTGACGACTGAGCCGGTATCGATTGATCCAAATGGGAATCCTGTTTTTATGTCAGATATCTGGCCAACCAACGAAGAAATTGATGCAGAAATCAAAAAACATGTTAAAAAAGAGTTTTATAAAAGGGAGTACGGGCGGATTTTTGACGGCGATACATTCTGGCAGGAACTTGATGCAAAAAAAAGTACGACATATGATTGGGATGACCACTCCACCTATATCAAGAAGCCGCCTTATTTCGATGATTTTAACCTGGAGTTGAAGGGGCCTTCAGATATTAAAAATGCCCGGGCGCTTCTTGTACTGGGAGATTCCGTGACCACCGACCATATCTCCCCTGCAGGTGCGATTCCTGAAGAATATCCTGCGGGCCTATATCTGAAAAGGTATCAGGTTATGCCGGAGGCGTTCAACTCCTATGGCTCCAGGAGAGGGAACCATGAAGTCATGATGCGGGGTACATTTGGAAATATCCGGATAAAAAATAAAATCGTGGCCCCCAGAGAAGGGAGTTATACCAGAAAAAGACCGGGGGATGATGCCATGTTTATTTACGATGCAGCCATGAAATACATTGAGGAGAACACACCTCTTGTGATATTGGCCGGTTCGGAGTATGGTACCGGCTCATCAAGGGACTGGGCTGCAAAAGGAACCCAGCTTTTGGGCGTAAGGGCTGTTCTTGCAGAATCGTACGAACGAATCCACAGAAGTAATCTGGTGGGAATGGGCGTTCTCCCATTGATGTTTCAAAATGGCGACAGCCTGGAGCGTCTTGAAATAGCGGGGGATGAAACGTTTTATATTTCCGGTATCGAAAATATAAAACCCCGAAAAAAATTGCGGGTAAGCGCCATCAGGGAAAACGGAAGCGAAATCCGCTTCAAAGTCTTAGCACGGCTGGATGCCGACATTGAAGTCGATTACTTTAAAAACAATGGTATCTTGCCATATGTTGTAAGAAAACTGTTAAACGACTGACCGCGCCGATAGCCTCGGATCCGTAAAAGGTCGGGTGGAAGGCTATGGACGATTCGCATTGAAATTCTTAACGTAACAGCTATCAAAACACTTTATCCCAAAATGCTCAAAGT
>CAZSON010000007.1:0-30174 GCA_964608375.1 uncultured Desulfobacter sp.
AAACAAAGCCGATAGCTCTCCAACTCCCGATTGGATCTGAAGAGAATTTTAAAGGCATTGTCGATCTGATTGGTAACACCGCTTATATTTACAATGCTGAAGGGGAGAGGAAAGAAACCGAAATTCCTGCTGATATGAAAGGATCGGTCGAAAAAGAAAGGGAAACCCTGGTCGAAAATATTGCTGAAACAGATGATGCGCTCCTGGAACGATACCTTGAAGGAGAATCTATATCGGAAGAAGATATCCGGGCTGCCTTGAGAAAAGGTACCTTGTCGAGGAGCTTTGTCCCTGTTTTGTGCGGGTCTGCAATAAACAGTATCGGTGTTGATCTGTTGATGAATTTTATCAACGAAACGTTGCCCTCACCCCTTGATTGCAGTCCATGGAAAGCGGTTGACCCTGACAGCGGAGTGGAAATTGAGCGAACTGTAGATCCGGACAACCCATTTGCCGCTCTTGTTTTCAAAACCGTGGCGGATCCATATTCGGGACGGCTTTCGATTTTCAAAATTGTGTCCGGCCGTCTAGGGGGAGATGGAAATTTTTATAATGTCAACAAGGGATCCAAGGAACGATTTTCTCAGCTCCTGCTGGTTGCCGGGAAAGAGCAGAAAGTCATATCAGAAGCCGGCCCTGGTGCAATTGTTGCTGTGGCCAAGCTGAAAGATACAACAACCGGCGATACCCTTTGTTCTGAAGAGGCTAAAATCAAGTTCAATTACATCGAACCGCTCCCTCCTCTTATCTCATTTGCGATTCAATCCAAGTCAACCGGTGATGAGGATAAGATTTTCACATCGCTTTCAAAAATTTTGGAAGAGGACATCGCCCTCAAGCTTACAAGGAACGCGGAAACCAAAGAAATTCTCATATCCGGAATGGGCCAGGTCCACATCGAGACTACTGCTGAAAAGCTGAAAAGAAAATTCAATGTGGAAGTAAATTTGAATCCACCGAAAGTTCCCTATAAAGAGACCATCAAGAAGAAGGTCAGGGTTCAGGGGAAACACAAGAAACAGACCGGCGGCCATGGACAGTATGGTGATTGCTGGATCCAGTTGGAACCACGGCCCCGAGGGAAAGGATTTGAATTTGTTGATGCAATTGTGGGAGGGTCGATACCCAAAACATATATTCCTGCTGTTGAAAAGGGGGTTATCGAAGCCAGCCAAAAAGGCATACTCGCCGGATTTCCCTGTATCGATTTTAAGGTTACCTTAGATGATGGTTCGTTCCATGCGGTTGATTCCTCGGAAATGGCATTTAAGATCGCAGGCTCACTTGCCTATAGAAAAGCGGCTGAAGAGGCTCAGTCTGTCCTCCTGGAACCTATTATGGATGTAACGATCACCGCCCCGGATGAGTTTATGGGTGATATTATGGGCGATCTGAACAGCAGGCGTGGAAGAGTTTTGGGGATGGATAGCAAAGGAAAGAATCAGGTTATCAGGGCCAATGTTCCGATGGCTGAGTTTCTCACCTATGCACCGGACCTCAATTCAATGACCGGTGGACGAGGCATGTTCACGATGGAATTTTCACGTTACGATGAAGTTCCAGCACAGATCGCACAAAAAATTATCGAAGAAATAAATAAAGCTAAAAATTGACCGAACACTTTACAAGGCTCTATCGACGAGACCTTTGAAAAATGCTGCCTTTTACTCAAGATCAAGGAATCGAAAATTTTAACCACAGGAATACGGCGCATTTCTTTTCTTGATGCCCTCCCCTCTTCTCCCTAAACCACCTCGTTGACAACCCCTTTCGATCAACTCTTTCCTGTCTCACCTTCAAAAGTTTCACCACTTACGGCTTGAACCCTTTGCCTAATCCCTTTTCTCTTGTTTGCATAAATTTTTTGAGGTCTTTGCGGGCTTGTTAGCTAAATCTTTATCCACGTATTTTTAAATGATATTGACACAAGAACTTTGTTCCTATTATTCTACAGCATTTTATATTGATGATGAGTGCGATGAACCGATGGGATGACATATGGCACGAGATAACTCTTATTTGATGGAAAACCCAGATGAGATCCTCCGTCTTGAAATCAAAACAGATCCTGAATCTGTTCGAAAACAGGCCCTTTGGTGCGGAATAAAACCTGGAATGCGCGTGTTAGACGTAGGGTGCGGATCCGGAAAAGTAAGCTCAATTCTTCATGAACTTGTCCAGCCAGGAGGGGAAGTCCTGGGTGTTGATTCTTCCGAGGAGAGAATTGCATATGCCAAACGACAATATGACCATGATTTCAGTATCGACTTTCGGGCTCACGATCTAAGGCTTCCCCTCGATGGTGTGGGCCGGTTTGATCTGATCTGGGTCCGATTTTTTCTGGAATACTTTCGCCAGGAAAGTCCGGATATTGTAAAAAATCTTACCACATTTCTAAAATCGGATGGCTACCTCTGTTTGCTGGATCTTGACCACAACTGCATGAATCACTACCAGCTTCCCCTTCAGATTGAACAACTTCTCAATCGATTTATGAAAAAATTGGAACAGGAGTTTAATTTTGACCCCTACTCCGGCAGAAAATTGTACGCCTACCTCTATGACCTGGGATTTCGCAAAATCGAACTGAAACTGACGGCACATCATCTTCTTTATGGAGAGATAAAAGATGAGGACATTTTCAACTGGTCCAAAAAGGTAGAGGTCGCATCTCTTCAAGTCGAAATGTTGTTTAAAAATTATCCCGGCGGCCGCGGGGCTTTCTTTTCTGACTTTAAAAAATTTCTTTTAGACCCGAGACGGTTCACCTATACCCCTTTAATTCTTTGTAAAGGCATGAAGCCGTTGTCGACTTGATTCGGTGAAATTTTGAAAGGCCCGGATAAATTAAACCCAAAAATTTCCAGCTCTTCCTTCTTTCCTCTAATTTTCTGATTGCCGAGGCTTGTGATAGACGGATGAAGTGGATGCGGGGTTAGCGATTTCCATGCATCCTTACTCATAACAATCGGAAACCCATCAAAACGCTTGGTGAACTCTTCAAGACGGGCGGCTGTATTGACCGTGTCCCCGATGGCGGTGTATTCAATCTTGGTTTTTGACCCGATATTTCCCAGAATCGCCCTGCCCGTGTGAAGACCGATTCCTATTTTCATCTGCTTTCCCCCTAGAATAAAACGCTTGGACAGATCCAGGATGTGGCGTGCAGCGTTAAATGCCCAAACGGTATCTTGCGCTAATGGTTCGGGCGCCCCGAATATCGCTAAAAACCCATCCCCGGTGTATTTGTTTATGTGACCATTTTCTTCACTGATCACGTGGGAGCACCGGTCAAAATAGATATTCAAAAAGGAAACCACTTCTTTGGGGTCCATCATCTCAGTGTGCGATGTAAAACCCCGAATATCCAAAAAAAAGACCGTAATCGAAGATCCAACACCTTGAAAAAGGTCAATTTCTTCCGAATCCACATATCGTTTAATAATGGGAGCCGGAACATATTTTTCAAATAGCTTTCGAAGATTCTTTTCGGTCCTTTGACTTTCTTTAAGTTTTTGATAGGACAGGGCGTTATGGATACTGGTGGCCACCTGAGGTGCGATTCCCATAAGAAAAGACATATCGCTTTGCCCCATCGATCTTTTTGATTCCAAGTTATCCACCAGTAAAATGCCCTGGGGCTCGCCTTCATAAACGATCGGAACACAAATAAAAGATTGCGTGCCAATTTGTTTGACAAATTTCAAACTGTTTTTCGAAAGGTCCTTTTCTATTTGATCGATATCGTTGACTAGAAAAGGTTTTTGCTGTTTAAAAGACTGAACGGCCACGCCCTTTGAATGGGGGTTATCCAAATGAAAGGCGGAATTGTTCAGAAGATCAATTATTTTTGAATCAAATCCGTAACCTGCGCGGAAAATAAGACGGGTTCTATCTGTGTTGGCAAGCCAAATTCCGCCGCGATCAAATTCCAAATATTTATCCATTGCCTCCATGATTGAATGAAGCAACCTGTTTACGTCCAAAAGTTTGGAGATAGTTTGACCAATTTCCTTGACCAGCAATGCATCATTGTACCGGATGTTGATCTCGTCAAGTAAAAGCTTGGATGTGCCATGTTGGGTTTCAATATTTTTAATTAAATCGTTTTTTTCACGATCTTCTGAATAAAAGACGATTCCCACAATTACCAATGAGAATAAAAAAACAAACCCCGCAAAAAAAAGAGCCGGCGTTAGAAAATAAAGGGCTGCATTTGCGATCAGACTCAAAACGATAAGGGCATTACGGAGTCGCCGCACCATAAAAGATGGGATCTCTTCCCAGGAGATAATATACCGGCAAAAATCTTCACCCTCGTGCAGGCAGGTTGGATGCTCGATTTTTGCGAATTTTTTTGTAAAAAACCGAGGAAGAGATTCCAGCATTCCCATGCGATTGTGACATTGATATGGTTTTTCTTCCACGCCGGGGTTTGGTATCGAAATGATTTCAACCGTGTGATACCCGAGTTTTTTTGTCTTGTACTTGGAGGCCCGGGTCATATGTGGTGCAATTTTTTCCAACATCCAAAAAGCAGCGCCCGGTGTCATGAATCCCAGCGCGTACTGTTTTAAAGCACCCAAAGCTTTGGAGGAATTGGCATAACGTCCGGCCTCTCTTGCGATGTTCGGATTCCCGGTGGTTTTTGTAGCCATTTCATTGAAACGATCTGTTTGAGACTGGTTGAACCAGTGCGCCTGATCTTCCAATTGATAATGCGTGATACCGGCGTATTTTAAAATGGGATCAATATCGACATAGGGGTAATGCCTCTTGAGGTATTCCGCGTAGATTTTTAATATCCTGCTGTTATAAAGCGGATACATGATTTTAGGGTTATTTGCAGTTGTCATTTCAGAACGTTTCGTTTCAAAAGCGGTACGCAATTCGGTTAGGACATTCTAAATTGCTTTTGTAGATACTCCATGTATTGATTTGCGTTTTGGACATTGAGGACCCATAGTTGATATTGTTTTTCAAAGGGAATCTTTTTTGTCTCGACATAGCTGGAAGGATAAAACAATACAGGAACTTTTTCCATATTGTATTCTCCGGTTAGCTGAGCAATTGCCAGCGATAGCACGCTCCAGGGCAACTCTTCCGGGTTGGTCACAATCACCTTGATACTATTTAAAAGCTCGGAAAGATTAAATCCCAAATCCGATTGATCAACAATCAAAACTGCATCGAGTTCCCCATTTGAGGAAAGGGAAAATGCTTTTAATCTTCTGTATAAGCCTGCCTCCTCAAACAAGGTTTCAAGCGCTGGATCAACGGAATCCTTGATATTTAACCCTAAGGCATTCAGAAACAACCCCCCGGAGAAGTGATCGTAAAACCGAGTCAGTTCCCAGAAGTCACCTTCAGAGCATTCTTCAAGTGTGTACCCTACTGGAAGTCGCGCATGCAGCGAAAGGCTCGTATAAGGGAGATAAGAAAAAAGATCCATTGAACATTCTTGGGGATTGTTCAGTTCCCGGGCGAAACAACCAAATATTCGGCTGGGAAATCTGCTGGTCGGACGAAAGTAGCATACCACATAATCCATAGTTGCCGAAGGGAGGCGAAGCATATCAATTAGGTAATAAACGATCTGTTTTAAAATCTTAAAGCCGGTATGTTTGCCGTCCATGGCCAGCGCAGCATGGTGATGGATCATCCATGCACGGTTATAGGCTCTAACCATGGCAATATGACCGTATATATGCCCGTTTTTTTGATAGGTAAAATGCTTCGCAATTTTCGGATTCTCTTGGTAAATTTTCTGATAAGTCTCTTTAAACGACCTTCGATGCGATCGAATCAGGTCGTACTTTTTGGGATAGATAAAACCTGAATCAAAAAAGAATTTCCAAAGCGCGTCTATATCGACCTCAGTCGAAATATAGCAATGCGGATCAAGGGTATTGCTGAGTAGTTGGGCCAGATGATTGTATGTTTGAATATCCATATCTAAAATAACGAGTCCGTAGCGCACCCTTGTTCCCTCTTCCATCCGGTAGATGACCTGGGCGGTACAGTTCATGTTCAGGGCGTTGGCGAAGCAGATGGTTAAATCCTGAATGATCATGCTGGGCATCAGGACCCTGTCCCCAAGTTCTTCATAAAGGGAAAATCCTGATGTGGAGATATCGTGGATTTCCCTTTGAATTCGTTTTTTCAACAATGGGTGTTGGAATATCACTGTGGGGGTGGGCGTTATTTTTTGACGTTGATTCCGAATTTTTCTTTTTTTAAAGCGTTTAATCTCGCCACCCAAAGGGGTAAGCATCATTTCTTTGAACGGAAGCTCATTGTGCTGGCGAAGACAGCGACCCGATCCGGAAAAGAGAATCTTTTGATCGCTACGAAGTTGAATATTTATAAGTTCATCTGAGTTAAACCACTTAAATGATGAACTTGAAACAGGCCGGACCCTGACTCGGAGGGCTATCGGACTAAAATCAAGTAGTTCTCCCTTTGCCTGAAAACCGGTTTGGTATAACTCGGCAATGATATTTTGGCAGACATGACGTTTAATTTGTCTTCGCCCCAAAGCGTAGCTATGCTCTGGAATTCTTATGGTCAGCGATTCGCTGTTTATTTTCTGCAATCCGGTGGGAATCAAAATAACAGACTGACCGTCATCAAGGATGAGATATAAAGATTGAAATTTCTCTAATCGTAGGCTTAAAAATCCTTTTTCTGCCCAACGGCACGTTACCTGGCTGTCTTGACGGGGTTCAATGTTTGCAGACACCAGGATGTGTTCTTTGTATTTGGGATGCTGCAAAAGCACATGGACATATCCATCTGTAAAATGGATATGATTCAGCGTATTGATAAGCGTCTCTCTATCAATTAGATGGGCATTTTCCACTTTACTGATCAGGTCTTGATGCCTGAAAAGCCTGGGTGGCATCCCATATCGGTCACCGGTGAAAGATTTAGTCGATTCAGCCTTTGGTTGTAAAAATTCAACCTGCCCGTCCTTTTTCATTCCCACCACTCCTTTCTCATTGCTTGGGTTTAAGGCTATCCTTCATAATTCTGATGATCTGAAGGTGCTCCCGGGACATAAATAAAAAATATCCCCTCTTTAGAAAAGAGACTAAAAACATGGTAGGGTTCAACCGTACCATCTTTCAGGATCAATTCGATTCGCGTTTCTTTTATGCTCTTTCTTGAAAAAACCGAAACCTTTTCATATATTTCCTCCAAAACGCTGATTTCACGTTTTGAAATCCCTTCATACAGCTTCGCAATCCATGTTTTCGAAAATTTTGTTTTTGTAAATGACATGTGATAGGAAATTAGGTCCTGCCAATTTTTAACCATGCTATGAAATTCCCAGTTGAAAAAAACCTTGAAAATATTTTTATCTTGCAGCGCAGAGATGGAATCAATGGCTTGTTTGAAAATTTTTCGTTCCGCTTCTGGGTTCATCCACTCGATTTCAAAATTGTAGTTGATAAAGTAGGCCGGAAATGAAACGTCATCAAAAGTCAGCCTGAATTCTTTGTTGGAAAATTGAGGTGATCTATTTTTGAGTCTTCTCCTGCGTGTTTTTGTTCGAGGTTCTTTTTTATCCCCATCATTCTTTGTTCCGACAATCGGCAACTTTTGAACAGGCGGCTTTTGAAATCGTCGTGCAATATCCGCCATGGAATTACCTTCCCGCTTTAAATGTTTGACCATTTCAATGTGTCCGATAACAGTCCTGGGAAAGTAACCGATTTTTTTGGTTGTTTTTAAACCGTTTTTCGGTTTTTGAATAACAGGTTTTGGAAGGATACCGAGCTTGATATAATTGTTGAGAGTTGCTCTGGAAATGCCCGTTAATTTAAGAACATCCTTGCTGGTAATAAAATCTTTCTGTGATGAAATCGCCATGATTTTTAACACCCTCCCTGGCTACGTATTTATACTGTCTAAATACGTTTCACAACTGAATCACAACGAATTGAATTGTTTATTTATACTGTCTAACAATATCTTTGTCAAGAACTTTATTTATTTATGTTCAATTGTCTGTTTATACTAAAGATAAAAATAGATATCATTCATATGTACTGTCTAAATAAATGTTATGCAGTATATACTATTATAGCTTATAACTAATTGTAATTATGAATTAAATTTATATCAAAATGATTTATACAGTTTAGAAATGCCGGTATGGGCAGATTCGGTGGACAACGGGTAGGTGAAATAAAATTCTTAGACGAAAATAGTATGGTACATGATTTCCTCTGCTTATCTATCCAATCCGCAAATCAGCCTGGCACGATCATCTAACATTTTCGACAAACCGCCGTGCTCGGAAGGAACAAAGCCAAGGACTCTCTTCCACACTTCATCATCTTCCATACAAAAATAAATAAGGAGGTTCGGAGCCATTTCTCTGATCCAGGAGACGATCTTGCAATAAAGATCGATCCGCAATGCTTTAAAATATCGCATTTTTCCATCTATTCCCGGAATGAACTCTCCATAAATAATCTTTGATTTTGGAAAGCGTTTCTGGATGATTGTTTTCAGCGATGGAATAAAACGAAAAGTCCCCAGGCTTATCCAAACGATATTGTCCGGAGAGATACAGGAGAATAAAGCCTCAACCACCTGCCGGTAGTCTGCTTCACAGCCGTCATAGATAATCATGGGGTCAAAATGAAATGCAAGCGGATAACCCCATAACTCACATTTTGCTGCCGCATTGAGTCGAGCGGAAAGCGGTGCGGTTCGATGCTCCTCATTCCGAATAATTAGCTCTGTGTTCAGGCTCCAGGCAATGATAGTTTTACGATTGTGTCGGAGCCGGCCCAATTTTTCAACAGCGGTTGTTTTGGTTTTTAGCTCCAATACCGCACTGGATTGGGTGGAAAAATTTGTAATCAGAAAGCGGGAAAGGTCTGTCCAGTTTTCCCAGATTAGGCTGTCGGTGAATTCTCCGGTCCCTATTCGGGTCAGCTTTTTTGTGGAAAAAAGCGTCTGCAGCTCCTGTAACATATCCTGGTAATTGACAAAAAACTGAAGAATGGGTGGATGAAAATATATCTGCAAAATGCAGTAGGAACAATCCATCGTGCAAAAGGTGCCGATGTTCAGAATATAATACCCGCAACAGGTATAAAATCGGGTGCCGGGGCATTTTCGAACAAAATTTCCTCTATTAATCGTTAGAAAAAGACTTTCCTTTCCAGCTTTTACAGGATCATCGGCCCGTAAAACCGATTGAAACACCTTTTGTACATCATCAACGATGAAAACCGGCGCATCAATTCGGGATTGAATAAATCGGACATGGATATTGTCTACCACCTGCTGATCAATATATAACGTTGAAATCGACAAAGTTTTTAAAGGAAATTCAAAAATCAAACAAAAGCATCGATCATCTTCTGGATTGCCTCAACAGTTTCGGGATTTGCCAGGGTCATCGTATCCCCCACATCCTGCTTATTGGAAATGGCCGCCAGAACCCTACGCATGATCTTCCCGGACCGTGTTTTCGGCATATCAGCAACGATCCATACCTTTCGTGGTTTTGCTATCGGTCCAATTTGTGAAACAATAATATTGCTGACACTTGCCGCAATATCTTCGCTGCCGTCATGTCCTGGTTTTAACGAGACATATATGTCCGGAACTCGGCCTTTGATATCGTCTGCTACCGGTACAACGGCCGATTCAGCTATTTCATCAACTAGAAGGGCAGCGGACTCCAGTTCTTTGGTTCCGAGACGGTGACCAGAAACATTGATGACATCGTCGATGCGGCCCAGGATGCGATAGTATCCATCGGTCGATTGAGTAGCCGCATCACCGGTCAGATAGGGCCAGGCGCGCCAATCTTTGCTATTTGGATCTTTGCAGTACTTTTCATAATATTGTTTGACATACCGATCCCGATCTCCCCAGATGGTCTGGAAAGCACCGGGCCAAGGATTTCTGATGCATATATTTCCGGCCTTGCCTGCGCCGGATCCGAGTTCATTCTCATCTTCATCATAAATGACCGGGTGAATCCCGGGCAAAGCCGGACCTGTGCTCCCCGGTTTCATCGGATCAATGGCCGGAAGCGTGCTGCACAAAAACCCGCCGGTCTCTGTTTGCCACCATGTATCCACAATGATGGCCTCCCCTTTTCCAACCACTTTGTGATACCACTTCCACACTTCGGGTTCAATCGGTTCTCCGACCGTAGTCATATGTTTGAAATGGTAATTGTATTTGTTCGGTTCGTCGGGGCCGATTTTTCTCAAAGCCCGTATGGCCGTAGGAGCGGTATGAAAAATATTTACATCAAGATCCTGTGCGATTCGCCAGCATCGACCGGCATCCGGATAGGTGGGTATCCCCTCGTAAACAACAGACGATGCCCCAAGTGCTAAAGGGCCGTAGACAATGTAGGAATGCCCTGTTATCCATCCGATGTCTGCCATACACCAGTACACATCCTCTGGATGAATGTCCTGAACATATTTTGAGGTGCCTGTAACATATGCAAGATAACCGCCTATGTTATGCTGGCATCCTTTCGGCTTTCCGGTCGTTCCACTGGTATACATAAGGAAAAGTGGAGCTTCGGCCGGCAGTGACACCGGATCAATTTTTCTTCCATAATAATCCTTCAGAACATCGTTGATAAAAAAGTCACGGCCATCTTTCATCGATGTCGGTGAAGATGTCTTTCCCGGATAACGTTGCCACACCAACACTTGATCAACCTTCTGCCCGTCTTTTTCTGCCTGGCCCACAGCAACATCGGCTTTCTCTTTATGGTCAAGGAGCTTGCCCCCCCTGTAATAAGCGTCCATCGTTATGAGCACCCTCGATCCGGAGTCGACAATTCTATCCGCACATGCTCGACCGCTAAATCCACCAAACACTTCAGAATGAATAACGCCGAGTCGGGCACATGCAAGCATCGTTATCGGGAGTTCGGCCGTCATCGGTAAATGAAGCGTTACTCGATCCCCGGATTTTAAACCGGCAAATTCCTTAAGCAGTGCAGCCAATTCGTTGACCCTGACGTACAGCTCTTGATAGGTGATATGTTCGGTCTTTTCATTTTCTGGTTCGGGAACAAAATGAATAGCGGTCTTGTTTTTATTTTTTGCCAGATGCCGATCAATGCAGTTGTGGCTGGCATTGATCCTCCCGCCAACAAACCATTTCCAGCAGGGTGCATCACTTGTATCCAAGATGGTATGCCAGTATTGATCCCAGTCTAAAAGATCTGCATAATCTTTAAAGCAGTTGGGAAAATTTTCTAAGCTGAAGCGGTCATAAATTTTTTCGTCGGTCATATTCGCCTGAGCAATGAATTTTCCCGACGGATAATAATATCCTTCTTCCTGCCAGTGAACAGCAATTTGCGCTTCAGATGTTTCGACAACTTCTTTTTCAGACATAAATTAACCTCCTTTGGATTTTGCGATATTTATTAAAGCGGATCACCCCGCGACCGTTTCAAAACTGAAATTTCGAATGACTTTATCGAGCGTAACCCTGTGCCGCTTTAATCCCTCAGAATCTTTGAAATGTAAGTTTAGCGTAAATGTGGGATCCTCAAAATATTTTGTTGGAATTAGGTCGGCATTTTCCCCAAGTTTTAGGTTATTTATAAAATTTTCAACTTTTTTTTTTCGCGCGACGACGGTTGGGAATCGACGCTGCTCCAAATAAGAACGGATTCTTTGCGTCTGCTCCCTTCGATCAAGTTCTTCACTGTCCAAAATTTTCTCAACGCCCCCCTCCTCTAGTACTTTTAAAATGGAAATATCTTCGCGTCGTGAAATTTCTTTAGTATGCATCACGATTTCTCTTTGTTTATTCAAGCTCAATTTAAGCCTGACAAACAGATTTGCAAATATGACCCCGATCTCTTCCGCCAGGTTGCCCAGTTCCAAAGCCATCACAAAAGAAATCGCGTTTGATAATACACCGTTTTGGATAGGCTGGGGCAAAAGGCAGATTCGTTTAATTTTTTTTATAAAGGATGAACTGTCTGGCAAACCCAAATGGGCCGCTTTTTTTGTCAAAATATGATCGGAATTATAGAATTTAGAAAGCAAAAGAACAACCCGCGACTGTTCGATCAAATTTAGGGTTCGTTGAAAAATATTTTCCGATATAGCCAGATTTGCCGATTCAAACAGAGGGGTTCGATTCTCTACAATTCTGGCATCAATGCTTGTCCATCCGATCGCGCTGCATGCGGCAATCCGGCGGAATCCGCTGATAATCGTAAACCCCTGATCTTTTCTGATCAATATCGGAAAATTGATCAGACCAACCGTTTGAACCGAATCGATTAAACGGTCAATTTCTGACTCGGTGGTAATACGATAAGAATCATCGAATGAATCTATGCGCTTAATCTGCACTCTCTTTTCTTCAAAACGCATGGCTAATTCCTGTAAGTCGGCTCAATGCTTCCAAATACTTTTCCCGCGTATTCCTAATGACATTTTCAGGAAAAGAGGGGGCCGGTGGACTTTTATCCCACTTTATGGAGATCAGGTAGTCTCTCACATACTGCTTGTCAAAACTTTCCTGTGAAGTTCCGGGTCTGTAAGATGCTTTTGGCCAGAACCGAGACGAATCAGGGGTCAATATCTCATCGATCATTATCAGATCATTGTTGAGCATGCCAAATTCGAACTTGGTGTCTGCAATGATGATTCCTTTTTCAGCCGCCAGTTCAGAACCTTTCTTATATATTGAGAGGCTCGTTGACCTTATTTTTTTCGCCAACTCTTTTCCGATCATCTCTGCAGAAGTGTCAAAATCGATATTGATATCATGCTCGCCACCCTCTTCTTTTGTCGCAGGCGTGAAAATCGGTTCCGGCAATTTATCCGACTCCCTCAGACCCGCCGGAAGACGAATTCCGCACACTTGTCCGGAATCCCGGTAAGAATTCCACCCTGAACCGGATAGATATCCCCGAACCACACACTCGATCGGGATTGCATCTGTTTTTTTAACCCGCATGCTCCTGCCATCAAGTACTTCCGAATAGGGAAAAAATAGATTTGGATATTCTTTCACATTGGCGGTAATCACGTGATTGGGAATCAGGGATTTCATCACTTCAAACCAAAAGAGAGACATCTGAGTTAAAATTTTCCCTTTGTCCGGTATGGGGTCAGGCATAATAACATCAAATGCGGATATCCGATCGGTTGCCACCATTAAAAAAGAATCACCAAGATCATACATATCCCTCACTTTTCCTGCCTTCGATAGCTTTGCTCCTGGGAAATGTGTAGTATATATCGCTTTTTTCATCGATTTTGCCCTTTTATCTGTTATACGGTTTTTTTTATTAAATACTGATGATTCGACCATGTTCTTATTATTCGATTGTTTAACCGGTTGTCAATCTGTAACGAGCATATTAATTTGTTGACAATCCGGATATTTTTATGGCCAACTTATTTTATTTTGTACTTCATTTCAAGGGAGGATGATGATTATGGACAAAAAAGTAACTGTGGTCGGGGCCGGGAATGTCGGAGCAACCACGGCACAACGGCTAGCTGAAAAAGAGCTTTGCGATGTGGTGCTAATTGACATTATTGAGGGCTTTCCCCAGGGAAAGGCCCTTGATCTGACCGAAGCCGCACCGATTGAAAAACATGATGCGCATCTCATTGGAGCAAACGGATATGAAACATCAGCCAGGTCGGATATCGTTATCATCACCGCAGGGATCACCCGAAAACCGGGTATGAGCCGTGATGAGCTTATCAGCACAAATTCAAGAATTTTAAGAGATATTACCCGACAGGTAACAGCAGCATCGCCTGATTCGATTCTCATTGTGGTAAGCAACCCCCTTGATGCGATGTGTCACTTGGCATATCAGACCAGCGGGTTTCCCAAATCCCGGGTTATCGGCATGGCCGGCGTTCTGGACTCCGCAAGATTTAGGGCGTTTATCGCGAGGGAACTCAATGTTTCCGTAGAAAACACCCATGCGTTTGTCCTCGGGGGCCATGGCGATACGATGGTTCCACTCCCTCGTTATTCCACAGTAGCCGGCATCCCGATTACCGAACTCCTTTCAAAGGAGCGAATCGATGCGCTCGTTAAAAGAACTGCAAACGGCGGCGCAGAGATTGTCGGCCTGCTGAAGACCCAAAGTGCATATTATGCCCCGGCATCAGCGGTGGTGGAAATGGCGGAATCGATACTGAAAGACAAAAAGAAAATTCTCCCCTGTGCCGCTTACCTCGAAGGAGAATATGGTATAAACGGCCTTTTCATAGGTGTTCCGGTCAAGTTAGGTGCAAAAGGGATTGAGGAGATTATTGAAATCAGTCTCAGAGATGAAGAGAAAGCGGCTCTATATAAATCAGCTGATGCGGTCAGGGTCTTGCTTAAAAGCTTAGATAATGAGGCCTGACACGCCGCAAGGTATCCTGAAAACCGGTTAAACAGGAAATATTTTATCCGATCAGGCCGGTCTTTACCGCCTGAGCTACTTTTTTATTCATCCCGGGCAATTTGGCCAGTTCCGATCGAGCTGCTTTTCGGATCTTCGGTATACTACCGTAGTGTTTAAGGAGTGTCTCCTTTCTTTTTTTACCGATACCTTCAATTGAATCGAGGGCCGAACGCATCGATGTTTTACCCCTCTGTTTTCGGTGAAAAGATAAGGCAAACCGGTGGGCCTCATTTCGAATTCTTTGCAGAAAAAGGAGAAGATCCCTCTCTTTTCCGAAATTGACCGGATTGACTCGACCGGGTTTATAGATTTTATCTTCGGTTTCCCCTTTCGATTCATCTTTTTTAGCGATGGCGATTACCTCAAAATCGTATTTGAGGTTCAACTGTTTCAAAATTGCTTTTGAAATGTTGAGCTGTCCCTTCCCGCCATCTATCAATAAAAGATCCGGGGGTGGCAATGCGCCATCTCTTCTTCGATAACGCCTACCCAGGACCTCAGCCATATATGCATAATCGTTCTGTTTCGAAACGGTTTTAATCTTGTATCTGCGGTAGTCGGATTTTTTTGATTTTCCCATTTCAAAAACGATCATGCCGGCCACAGGAGATGTACCGGAAATATTTGAGTTATCAAAACATTCAATTCGTTTCGGCGGCTTGTCCATTTTGAGTAACCTCTGAAGTCTTGTGATCAAATTTATTTCAGCATTTTTAGAAACGATCAGATTTTTCAATTCATTTTCAGCGTTCTGAACACCCATCTTCAGCAGACGTGTTTTTTCTCCTCTTTTTGGTAAGATAATCCGCACTTTTTTTCCTTTAATATTTCCTAGCCAACCCTCAATCAACGGGGCATCTTCAAGGTGAAGGGGAATCAGGATCTCCTGTGGGATAAAATGAGTGTTGCCATAGTACTGTTTGATGAATGCGCCGATCAGATCTTCTTCAGTGGAAAGGCTTTCTTTCAGACTAAAATGCCGGTTACCCAGTAAAAAACCACCTCGGACAAAAAGAAGCGTGATTATCGATAGTTGATCATTTCGGGCCAGAGCCAGGATATCCCGGTCCTTAAAATCCGTTGTCACCGAAACCTGTTTTTCAAGCGTTTTTTCCAGTGCATAGATCTTGTCTCTGAGGGTTGCCGCGGTTTCGTAGTTCTGCTTTTTTGCAGCTGAAAGCATTTCTTTTTTTATCTTTTGGATAAGAAAAGGCGTTCTTCCTTTTAAAAACAGGCTTACTTCTTTCACGACGTCATGGTAGGTGCTTTTATCAACATCAAGGGAACAGGGTGCAAGGCAGATTCCCATTTGAAAGTTCAGACAGGGCCGTGATCGGTTTCTGAACTTGTTGGCCTTGCACGAGCGAAGTTTAAAGGTTTTATGGATTATCCGGAGGGTCTGTCTTACAGATTGAGCCGATGCAAACGGTCCGAAATAAACGGCATCATCGCTTTCTATTTTTCGAACGATAGCGAGTGTGGGATATTGACTCTTGACGTCCAGGCGAAGAGAAGGATACCGTTTGTCATCCTTAAAATCGATGTTATATTTTGGCTTGTGTTTTTTGATGAGATTCGATTCAAGGATCAACGCCTCCTGCTCAGTTCCGGTGATGATGGTTTCGAAAAAAGATAACTTTTTTACCAATGTCTGGCTTTTTATATCCAGATTTTCAAAGTTAGTAAAATAGGAAATCAGACGTTTTTTTAGATTACGGGCTTTACCGACATAAATAAATTGTCCTGTTTCATCTTTAAAAAGATAGACACCCGGGTTCGAAGGAGCCTGCAGTAATTTTGCACGGATGCTGTCTTTCATCAGCGAAACTCAAATACCATCGATTTTTTAATTTCTGAAATCCGGTCTCTTAAGTCAGCAGCCTTTTCAAATTCAAGCTTTCCCGCCGCCTCTTCCATTTCTTTTTCCAAATCCAAAATTATATCATCCAGATTGTCCGTTGAAGCATACTCAGCAAGAGTTTCAGAAATACTTCCGGCTGTGACATAATCCGACTCATAAACCGATTCAAAAATGGATGGTAAGTTCTTTTTGATGCTTGTCGGTGTAATGTTATTTTTTTTGTTGTATAGCGCCTGAATTTTTCTTCTTCGTTCCATTTCCGCCAGAGCCGTTTTCATCGATTGCGTAATGTGATCACCATACATGATAACCTGGCCACCCACGTTTCTTGAAGCCCGTCCGCATGTCTGAATAAGCGACCTCGTTGACCGTAAAAAACCTTCCTTATCAGCATCGAGGATCGCAACTAATGCGACCTCCGGTATATCGAGTCCCTCCCGAAGAAGATTGATGCCGATGAGAACGTCAAATGTTCCCTGTCTCAGATCCCTTATGATGTCCATACGTTCCAACGTGCGAATGTCCGAATGAAGATAACGAACCCTTATGCCTAGCTCCGAATAGTAGTCGGTAAGGTCTTCGGCCATGTGTTTTGTCAACGTAGTGACGAGAACTCTTTGATCCCGCTCCATGCACCCCAGAATCTCTTCATAAAGGTTATCCACCTGATTTTCAGCACTTCGCACGACGCATTTGGGATCGATTAATCCGGTCGGTCGAACGATCTGTTCCGCAAGGGTGTCTCGTCCTCTTTGTAATTCATATTCCGCAGGCGTTGCCGATACGTATATTATCTGGGGGATTTTTGATTCGAACTCTTCAAATTTAAGAGGCCTGTTATCAAGAGCAGACGGCAACCTGAACCCGAACTCAACCAGTGTGCCCTTCCGGGATCTGTCTCCTTTATACATGGCATGAAGCTGGGGTATGGAAATGTGGCTTTCGTCCACAAAGATCAGGTAATCGTCAGGAAAATAATCCAACAGGGTTGGCGGTGGTTCTCCGGGCGCCCTTCCGGTAAAATGCCTGGAGTAGTTCTCGATTCCGGTACAGTAGCCGAGCTCTTGCATCATTTCCAGATCAAAATTGGTCCGTTCTTCGATTCTTTGAGCCTCAATCAGCTTCCGTTCCTTATGCAAATAATCGAGTCGTTCCTTTAACTCTTTCTGGATCGAAGCGCTGGCGCGTTGTAACGTTCCCTTTTGGGTTACATAATGACTTGCGGGGAAAATGCTGACCCCTTTCAATCGCCCTATCACCTTTCCAGTTAACGGGTCGATTTCGGAAATCCCTTCTATTTCATCTCCAAAAAATTCGATTCGAACAGCCTTATCTTCTTCATAGGCAGGAAAAATTTCAATCCGGTCTCCCCTTACCCTGAAAACCCCCCGGTGAAAATCGAAATCATTACGCTCATAGTGCATGGCGACCAGATCGGAAAGAACCTTTTCCCGTCCTAATTTCATGTCGTTTTCAATATCAATTCGCATGGAGTGGTAATCCTCCGGCTCACCCAGGCCGAAGATGCATGATACACTTGCTACAACAAGGACATCAGTGCGGGAAAGCACAGAGCGAGTGGCGGAATGCCGCATCTTGTCGATCATTTCATTGATGTGTGAATCTTTCTGAATGTAAGTATCGCTGGAGGGAATATAGGCCTCAGGTTGATAATAATCGTAATAGCTTACAAAGTATTCGACTGCATTTTCAGGAAACAGCCCCTTAAATTCGAAAAAAAGTTGCGCTGCAAGGGTTTTGTTAGGGGCAATAACGAGCGTTGGTTTTTGAACCGCGGCAACCACATGGGCCATTGTGAAGGTTTTGCCCGAGCCTGTCACACCTAAAAGCACATGCTCTTTTTTACCGGACAAAATATTTTTACTCAGTTTTTCAATGGCACCAGGTTGATCACCTTGTGGTGAAAAATCCGAAATAAGCTTAAAGCTAGACATGATATATAATATAATAACAAACGGAATTTAATTGTAAAAATGGTGGATATTAGAGTGTTGGAATTAAAATGGCTACCGGTCGATTTTCCAGATGGTTCCCTCTGACCGGTCTTCAAGAATAATATTTTTTTCCCCGAGTTCTTTTCTAATTTGATCTGCTTTTGCCCAATCTTTGGCTCTTCTAGCAGCCGTCCGTTCTTCAATCATTTTCTCGATTATCGCCTGGTCGATCGATTCCCGTTCGAGTTCTCTATGCCGTTTATCTTCAAAATAGATTCCGGGTGTTTCCGCAAGAAACCCCATGACATTTCCCATTTTCAAAATGTCTGTATACGCTGATTGGAGAATTGCCCCTGTATCGGTCGAAAGCTGGTTTTCATATCGATCCAGCAATCGATTGACTTCGTGCACGACATTGAAAAGAATTCCAGTCCCCCGGGCCGTATTGAAATCATCATCCATCGCTTGACAAAACCGCTCCCAATGCACTCCTTTTTTTAATCCGGAAGTCTCCGGGGAAAGGTCGATTTTTTTCTGAACCCTTTCAAGCAGTGCGTAGATCCTATCAAGACCGCTAGTTGCCTCGTCCATCGCTTTTTCGGTGAAATCGATGGGACTTCGATAATGATTGGAAAGAAGAAAAAGGCGTACCGCTTCAGGATGATAAGATTTGATAACATCCTTTATCATTAGAAAATTTCCGAGCGATTTTGACATTTTCTCCTGATCGATGTTCACAAAACCGTTGTGAATCCAATACCTGACAAACGGTTTTCCAAATGCGGCTTCGGACTGTGCGATTTCATTTTCATGGTGTGGAAATATAAGATCTTTTCCCCCGCCGTGAATGTCAAGGCTTTCCCCGAGATATTTTGAACTCATGGCCGAACACTCGATATGCCACCCCGGTCTTCCCATGCCCCACGGGCTGCTCCAGGACGGCTCACCGGGTTTTGCTGATTTCCACAATACAAAATCAAACGGGTTCCGTTTCCTCTTATCAATATCAACCCTTGCCCCGGCCTCCATCTCTCCCAGATTTCGTCCGGAAAGTTTTCCATAGGCTTTAAATGAATCGACTGCAAAGAAAACATCGCCATCTATCTGATAGCCAAAGCCTTTCTGGATAAGCGTTTCAATAATTTCTATGATCCGATCAATGTGCGCTGTTGCTTTTGGTTCAACGATCGCCCTTTCCACATTAAGAGCGTCCATATCTTTGTAAAATTCATGAATGTATTTTTCCGCCAGTCTCCTGGAATCGATTCGCAGTTGATTGGCCCTATCGATGATTTTGTCATCAATATCCGTGAAATTTCTGACATACATGACGTCATAACCCTGGGATCTGAAATACCGAGAAATAACATCGAATACGACCACCGATCTTGCATGACCGATATGGCAGGAGTCATAAACCGTTGGGCCGCAAACATACATGCTCACCTTTCCCGGTTCTAAGGGCTCGAAAAGTTCTTTTTTCCCCGATAAAGTGTTGTATATATGAATGGCCATACTTCTTTTCCTAAAAAATAACGCATCCGGTTAGATTATTATACAGTATTTGGAACGTTCGGTTTAGGCCTTGAGAAGGGCCACCGATATCGCGCCGATCCCCTCCCCTTTTCCAAACCCTCCCAGACCTTCTGTGGTCGTGGCTTTGATATTAATACGTTTCGAAGCAATTTCAACGGTTTTGGCAATATTTTTTTTTATCTCCTCCTTGTATGGAGCTATCCTTGGCGCTTCCGCGAGGATGGTCGAATCAATGTTTTCGATAACAAAACCTTGTGATCTGATCATATCACAAACCCTCGCAAGCATTTTTAAGCTGATCATATCTTTGTACGTTGAATCGGTATCCGGAAAATGCTGACCGATGTCACCCATACCGGCAGCGCCCAAAAGGGCATCACACACCGCATGAACCAGAACGTCGGCATCTGAATGTCCGAGTAAACCCCCTTCAAAGGGAATGGTTACACCGCCTAAAACAAGTTTTCGCCCGTCAACCAGGCGGTGTACATCATACCCCATCCCAATGCGCATCGGTATCTCACTTAACTTAATCGGTTTTGCCAATGCCGAAGTAAAACAAAGGCTTTTGTCTTGTGGCCCGTTGATAGTTATGATATATTTATAAAAATTTTTTTATAGCAAACCTGACAATCTCGCAAAAAGTCATTTGCGAACGACTTTGAGCATTTTGGGATATAGCGTTTTGATAGGTGGTACGTTAAAAATTTCAAGCTGTTTGAGGAGGTTACGACGAGTTCTTGAAATTTAGTATCATCTATCAAAGCGCCCCAAAATGGTCATTTAGAGAGCAATATGGTCTTTTTGCGAGATTGTCAAACCTAAACACCAAAAACAAGTCGCGTGGATGAAATGACTGGGATCCATCATCATGCTGGTGTTATCGATGGTAGAACTGGAGCAGTTAGACATATGAGATATATGAAAAGAAAGATCGGCTATGATTTTAAGTTCGATTTTGAAATCGGCTATCTAATAAAAAGTCCTTGCAAAGAGTGCGATCAAAGGAATCACTTTCCAAAATGCACGGAAGACTGTACTATGTTGGATCAGATACAAACTATTTTATCCGATGCAATATCGTTAACTCGGAACGTTTAATTTTCATTTTTTCGCATCACTATGGCAAAGTCTAGCCTGAGTTTATCCGGTTCGTATTCAATTTCCCAGGAAAAAAACGATGAAATCGTATTCCATTTAAAGGGCAAAATTGATGCTGAAGCCTCCTCCGCCATTTTGAAAGAAATGTATCCCCTCATCAAGGCAAAATCACCTTCCTTTTTCATCGCCGACCTTGAGGGCACAACCTATTTTGATGATTTCGGCGCCCTTCTCCTCATTGAACTGCAACAGGCCATTTCCGATCAAAAGGGTAGTTTTCGGATTATCAACATGAAACCGGAGGTTCAGGAGATAATGTCCCAAGTCGGTTTTGATTCAAATGAACGGTGTATTGCACTTCGGAAAAAAAAACCTCCCAATCTATTTTGGATACTGGGTGACACCACCTTCAGCCACATCACCGGCATTAAGCAACTGATATCTTTTACCGGTTCGGTCGCTATAGCATTTCTTCAAGTCTGTTTACATCCAAAATCATTACGATGGGACGATACGTTTTTGCGCATGGAAAAAACCGGAACAGATGCGGTACCGGTTGTAGGATTGATCAGCTTCCTTCTCGGAATGATCATGGCTTTTATGTCATCTCTTCAACTCCGCCAGTTTGGTGCAAACCTGTATGTCGCGTCACTCGTGGCCCTTGCCATGGTTTCAGAACTCGGGCCGATCATGACGGCAATCATAGTGGCGGGAAGATCAGGTTCGGCTTTTGCGGCAGAAATCGGTACAATGAAAATATCAGAGGAGATAGATGCGCTCTTCACGATGGGGTTCAACCCGTTACTTTTTCTGACCATTCCAAGGATGATCGCTTCAATCATAGTGGTTCCGCTTGTAACATTGTTCTCGGATGTTTTCGCTATTGCCGGGGGACTTGTGGTCGGCGTGTTCATGCTCGATCTGACACCGGGGTCATATATAGATCAAACCATCAAAATTCTGACCCTTTTCGATCTGTTGTGGGGGATCCTTAAAAGCGCCGTCTTTGCTGCCCTGATCGCAGGGATCGGATGTTTCAGAGGATTTCAGGCACGGGGAGGTGCTGAGGCTGTGGGAAATGCGGCAACATCGGCTGTTGTAAGCAGTATTTTTTTAATTATTCTTTTTGACTCGATCTTTGCGGTGATTCAAAGCTATTGGAGGTGATTGTTCGTCCATGGGAAAGGAAGCGATCATCCGGGTTAAAAACATTGTGGCACGGTACGGCGACCAGCTCATCCTCGATCGTATCAGCTTTGAAGTTCACAAAGGGGAAATTCTGGTTATTCTGGGCGCGAGCGGCTGCGGAAAAACCACACTTCTCAGGCATATGGTCGGGCTTAACAGGCCGATTTCCGGCCGTGTGTTTATCGATGGTGATGATATTACAGCTTGTGATGATAATCAATTGCAAAAAATATTGAAGAAGGTGGGCATTCTGTTCCAGGGAAGTGCGCTGATTGGATCGATGACCGCTGCCGAAAATGTTGCGCTTCCGATAAATGAGTATCTTGATTTTTCCAAGAGAGCCAGGGACAATCTTGTCAGGATAAAACTCTGTGTTGTCAATCTTTCCGGATTCGAAAATTTTCTACCGTCCGAACTCAGCGGCGGAATGAAGAAAAGAGCCGGGTTAGCCAGAGCCCTGGCTCTGAATCCAAAAATTCTGTTTCTGGATGAACCGACCTCAGGGCTCGATCCGGTCAGTTCGGCCCAAATCGACGATTTAATCCTTGGAATTAATAAAAGAACCCAAACAACAGTCGTGATCATAACCCATGAACTCGACAGTATTTTTAAGGTTGCAAAACGGGTGATCATGCTTGATAAAAGTACAAAAGGGATCATCGCCGAAGGGGATCCGCACTATCTCAAAGATCACAGTACCGATCTTACGGTAAGACATTTTTTTAACCGGGAAGCGAGTTGATTTTCTAATTATGGCCTCTGTTCGAACCAAATTTTTTGTCGGTATTTTTTTGATTGTGGGATTAAGCATCGCTGTTATCGGCATTGTATGGCTCGGCATGTCCCATTATCTGGAGAAGGGACTTCTTTACAACGCATACTTCGATGAATCGGTTCAGGGGCTTGAAAATGACTCCCCTGTCAAATACAGAGGCGTTTCCATCGGCCGGGTCCATCGCATTGACGTTGCGCCGGATGTGACGCTGATACAGGTTATATTAAAGATCGAAAAAAACCTAAAACTGGAAGAGGACATGGTGGCGCAGCTCAAATCGGTCGGTATTACCGGCATCATGTTTATTGAGATTAGCCGAAAAAGCCCGGATGAGCCCGATCTTTCGCCACCCATAACATTTCCGGTTAAATATCCTGTTTTGTCAACCAAACCTTCGGGTATCAAACGATTTACAGAGGGCGTCAATGAAGTGCTCGATCGACTCAAAACGCTTGACTTGACGGTCGTTTCACAAAAAATAAATCTGACTCTTGACCAAATCCGCCAAACCGTCGAAGACGCCCAGATTCAGAAAGTTTCCGAGGAGATTCGATCCGCTATTGAACGACTCAAAAAGATTTTAGATACCGCTAAATGGCATCAGTTAATGGACGTCATGAAAAAAGCAGGCGCGTCTTTTGACGCATTTTCCGTCAATGCGGACAAAACGGTCTCCAACTTGAATAAAACCATCAACAACTTTAATAAGACCATCGCCAAAGTGGATAAGATTCTCCAGGAAAATAAAAAAGGGATTCACAGGGCGGTTTTAGATGTCGATCGCGTGTTGAAAAGGGCAAACGGACTCTTAAAAGATGGCTCAGGTTTAATCAGAAATACCGATGAACGGTTTTCTAGCTTACAGCACCAGTTCACCGTGACTCTGAAAGATATTGAAACCGCCGTCGAGAATCTCAATCGATTCCTTGAACTTATTTCAGATAATCCGTCTCAATTAATTTTAGGCGGACCGCCTCCGGCAAAAAGAGTAAAATAGGATGAAACGCCATGAGATACTTCCGATGCGTTTTTTGAGAAACATATCATTTTTGATGATTTTTATATCGCTCGGGTTTGCGGGATGCATCGGTGCAAATCAGCCTGCAATAGAAACTGCACATTATACCCTGGAATATGATTCTCCAAAATTTGCCCGACTCAAACCCCTTCCGTTTGTTATTCGGGTGGTAAAATTCCAGACCGCACCGCTATATGATATAAAGCAGATCATCTTCAAAACAGGCGCCTATAAAATGGACGCGTATCACTACCATAAGTGGCGGAGCAAACCCGGTGATATAGTTACCTCTTTTTTGGTCAGGGATTTACAAAAATCTTCTCTTTTCAAGGCCGTATTTGCATTTGATAGCAGTCTCCCCTCTTCCCACCTCATCACCGGCACGGTCGATGAAATTTTCGAAGAAGACAAAGAAGATGTCTGGAATGCGGTTCTTTCAGTCAGCATAACCCTAATGAAGGAAAATGAACCGGATATCAACAAACGTATTATCTTCCAAAATCGCTATCAGATAAAAGAAGTCTGCAAAGAAAAAACGCTTCCCGGCCTTGCAGAAGCGATGAGCAAAGCCATGTCGCTGATATCGGAAGCGATTATTTCCGATATTTATCACGCGCTTGCGACGTGAGGTTTTCAGGTGAATTGGAAAACCGTGCAGTCCGCGTTTCGGTTCATTTCCACAGCGCGTCTCTTAACCCGGAGGTCCGTTCGATTTTTCTTGAAATGGTCTTTCTCAGGATCGGTTCGCTACTCCATACCAGGACATTTCTTCGGGCCCGGGTGACCGCAGTATACAAGAGCTCCCGTGTGAGAACAGGAAAATCCTGATCCGGTAGCACCAGAACAACATCGTCAAATTCAGATCCCTGGCTTTTATGAACCGTCATCGCATATGCGGTTTCACTGGGCGGGAGTTGATAGAGCGGTAACCGCTTGGTTCCTGCTAAAGTCGAAGGGAAAAATAGATTCAACTCGTGGTCATATGCACCCTCAACCGGCATGATGACCCCAATGTCACCATTGAAAAGATCGTGATTGTAGTCATTGCGGGTGATGAGAATCGGCTGACCCTTATAGTGGATATTATATGCCCGGGTCTTTGCGTCGATAAATCCTTGACGCTCCAATATCTGTTCAATGCTTTTGTTAATCGCCTCAACACCCAGAGGCCCTTTTTTTACTGCACAAAGAATTTTGAATCGACTAAAATAATCAAGGGCCAATGATGGATCATCTGTTTGAAACGGTCTGGCATAATGCGTAACAGCCACTTCTCCAAGCATTTCGTGAAGATCTTTTGAAGAACGAATCTTTTCCCATCTTATGGAGAGCCTATCCTGATTTTTCAAAAGTTCAATCGCCCGATCCGCATCCCCTATTTTCACCGCTTGGCTGAATCGTCCGATTCCGCTCCCTTTTGGAAAGCGAAAACTCTGTTTTAATTCAACGATAGCGTCCTGGATTCTATTTTTAGGGAAAGAACCGCAATTCGGCTTTTCAATTTTTTCACCGGTTAACTCTTTGATGATGCTGCAATGCTTTTCGGAAAATCGATGAGTCTCATTTCTATTACAAATGTCTCCCAGCACAGAACCGGCTTCAACCGAGGCAAGCTGATCCTTATCTCCGATAAGAATGATCCTCGCATCCATCGGTGTCGCCTCCACAAGCTTGGACATCAGGGCAAGATCGACCATGGAGGCTTCATCGATCACCACGATATCGGCCGGAAGCGGATTCTCCGAATTATAATGAAAATATGGAGAATCCGGGATGCTTTTCAGCATCCGGTGAAGGGTAAAGGCTTCTTCAGGGATGGCTGACCTTATTTTTTCGCTGCACCGAAGGGTCTGTTTTGCTTTCCATATCGATTCTTTAAGCCTTGCTGCTGCCTTCCCGGTCGGAGCTGAAAGAAATATTCGCAGTTTCTTCCCTTCAGCCTGTTCCAAAAGAAGCGCAAGAACCTTGGCAACGGTGAAAGTTTTCCCTGTTCCGGGGCCCCCCGAAATAACGCAAAATTTTTTGACCGCTGCTGTTACCGAAGCAACAGTTTGCCAGTTTGTGCCTTCCTCGGCGTGCTTTGGAAAAAGTCTTTTGAGGCTTTCCTTCAAACCGATCCAATTTATCTCTGAAACGTCTTCCATGACCCGATTTTTTATTGAATCTGAAAGTTTTTTTTCATAAGTCCAATACCGGTAAAGATAGAGTCTATCTTCTTTATCCAGGATCAGAGGTCGATAATCTCCGGGTTTCCCGACCACCGGGCTTTGTGCGAGCTTATCCTTCCAGATATCAAGAGGCGGCAGGATCATTCGTTCCCTTTTTTTTGGGGACATCGGGAGACTGTCTTCCGCAACTGTGGAAAGGTCTAAACAGGTATCCCCATTTCCGGTCACTTTGCTGGTCAAGGCTGCGGCTAAAAAAATTTCAGGGTTTTTGTTACCCGACAATCGCTCGACAAACTTTGCGAAATAGATATCTATTTGAGAAAAAAAATCCTGTTCCGTCATTATCTAAACGCCTCAAAATGGTCATTTAGAGAGCAATATGATCTTTTTACGAGTTCATTAAAGTTGTTTCATCATTGTGCGAATCTGCCCGTTATTCGGGTTGAAATGACGGCATCAATGTTCTTCCGAGCGCATGAATCAGATCAATTTTCGGTCGGTCGCAATAAATACCATTTCCGGCCCCACTATCCGGATCTATTCCGCGAATAAAAAGGTAGAAGACTCCTCCGAAATCGGTTTCATATCGATAATCGGGAATCCGCAGCCTTAGGTATTGGTGAAGGGCCAGGATGTAAATATGGTATTGCAGGATATAAAAATCGTCCCGCATTACCATTTTAATGGAATCTTTGTTATAATCTGCAGATGACATCCCCAAAAGGTTCGATTTCCAATCTAAAAGGTAATACCGGCCATCATATTGAAAAACCATATCGATATACCCCTTCATGAATCCTTCAACCGGTGAAAAGGTGAGTTTTTCCAGTTGGGTTGGGAAATCAGCTGAAATGTCATGAGGGCCGTAATCGGCAAAAACGTTTCGAAGCGTATGGGGTGAAATCGGCTTTAACGGGAAATAAAATTCCATTTCACTGATTCTGTCCTGCTCTCGGATAGCCGACAGGGTCAGACGGCTCCCCCCTTTTAAAAGGGGGGCAGAGAGAACTCGGGTTATCATCCCACAGACCGTCTCCTTCCATTTTGCTTCAAAACCGTATCCATTCAGTTTATCTATTACCAACTGTTCACATTGAGAAGGCATTGCCGCAAAATCGATCTCTTCAAAGATTTCGTGAAAAAAAATCCCTGCGCGTGATCCCTTTGGAAAAGAGAATATATCGGTTGAATCGCTTCCCGTTAGGGGAGCAGACTCCTGTTCCCCCTTTTCAGGGTTCTGTAAAAATTCATTAAAGGAGCGATCCAAGTCACGGTCCAAAAGTTCAATCTGTAGCGCCGGGTGTGAAATAAGCGAAGAATAACTTGAAATTTTCCAGTTGGTCTTAATCTGTCCTGAAAATCGCCTGAAGGCTAGTGCATCATGTACTTTCTCTTCGGATGCGGGCGCCGAACTATCATCAACAAAAGTTGTCACAAGTTCAATAGACCCACTTGACCTTTCGACCAGATCTTTTAAATCGGCTAAAAGATGATCATCTGTTTTTGTTAAAAAATGCGCTTTCAATCCAGATGTAATATCATCGTCGAGCCTGAGTCCCTCTGGCCGGTCCGAGCCGTGGAACAGGTAAGCCATGGCAGATGTTTCCGTACCCCTGATTTTCCCCCATGTCAAATAGCACCTGATCTTTGCCCGCGTGACTGCAACGTAAAGGAGCCGCAGGTTTTCAGCGAGAAGTTCATTTTGTGCGAAAATGCGGCTTTTGCTGTCGGTTGCGGGATTTAAATCAAGGGTTAACCTTCGATTCACGTCATGATCATGAAAAAAAATCTCATTTCCTTTTATCAATGACCCTTCCCATCCAAAGGGGTAAAACACCACATTGTATTCCAGGCCTTTGCTTTTATGGGTAGTTACGATCCGTACCGCGTTCTCATCGCTTTCGAGTCTGAGTTGATGTTCTTCAAGCCTGGGGGAGGCCGGATCCCGCTGTTCAGAAAGCCATTTGATAAGTCCTTCCATCCCTTTATTGTTTTTGTCCGATTCCTGGTGGAGAATTTCCGCCAAATGGAGCAGATTGGTCAGACGTCTTTCTCCATCCGCAAACGACAGGAGCCGGCTTCTAACCTGTTCTTTGGCCATAAAGAGATTAAACATCCTGATAAATCCGGACCGGTCCCATACCTCGAAATATTCTTTGAAATTAGAAACAAGGGTTCTCCACCAAAGACTATTCGCATCCAATGTATCAAAATCATTCCCATTGATTCCGATCATATCGGTTACCATCGCGGCTCTCAGGAATCGCCCGTTTTCAGGGTTGGCGATGCCGGTCAGCACCACTTCCAGCTCCCGGGCTTCATCGGAATCAAAAATGTTCTCAGCGCCCAATAAAACAGAAGGGATTCTTTCAGCCGATAGGCAGGTCTTCATCATCTGTGCCTGCCGATTGGTTCGCACCAAAATAGCGATATCCTCCGGTTTAAAAGATGGTTTACCCTCTGTGATTAACCTGGAAATTTCCCGGGTGACTTGTGCTGCGATTATTTGCACCGCATCTGTCTTGTTGATCGGGCGATCCTCATCGGATTCGATGAACCACAGTTTTAACGGCGCTTCGGTCATCTTCATCCGCCGATTGACGGTTTTTGCCGATCGGCCCTTTTCAAATGAGATCTCTTTAAACACAAACGGCGCTTTGATATTTGAAAATAGCGTGTTGACAGCAGTTATCATACCAGGGACTGAACGCCAATTTTCGATGAGCGTATATTTCATGTCCGCGTTGGCCGCCGCATTTAGATAAGAAAAAATATCTGCTCCCCGAAAACCATATATGGCCTGTTTGGGGTCTCCGATCATGAAAAAAATACTATTTCCAAAAGAAAATATCTTTGAAAATATATCATTTTGGATCGAATCTGTATCCTGAAATTCATCCACGAGTGCCGCTTTGTATTTTTTTCGTATGACGTTTGCAACAGGACTCCTTTTTTTATTTTGGAGCGATTTTTGAACCCGTGTGATCAGATCATCAAAAAATTGAACATTTCTGGAGATCTTTCTGGATAAAAGTTCAGATCCTACATATTCAAAGAGCTCCTTTTTTAAGAAAATGAGATATTGGTTCATCTCATCTTCGAGCCGAGCAGCCCTCTCAAAGACTTCTTCACAGACATGAAAAAATTCATGAGAGGGTGGAACTTGATTTTTTTTAATTGATTTCATTAACTTTGTATATGTAATCAATTGAAAATCTTTGAAAAGTGGGAATCCTATACTTTGATCATTTGTCAGCTTCTCCATGCCGAATACGATCGATAGAATCTTTGCCTCCCGACCGGTCATACCGGATCGATTCCGGTTCGGATTCTGACTTCCGTATATATTTCCATTCAGTGAAGAGGACTTGAGCAGTTTTTCAATATCACCCCGGCAGGCCGGCCATCTCTTTTTCAGTTGGCGAAAAGCGCTTCTGAAGGGATCGAGACCCAGAAGCTGCGGTTTTTCCAGGTCCGGGACTATTCGAAAATCCCCTGCCCTGCCCCTTGCCAACAATTTTAAAAAATCCGCCGGCCCTTTCACTTTTTTAATCACATAGCTGATCAATTCAGGCTCTGAATTGTAAAAATGTTTTCTCCAGAAGTCGTCTGTAACCTCCTGCATTATTTCAAACGGATTGGTCACCAGTTCCGTATCAAACAGGTTTTCGGTTTCAAAGGTATTTTCCTGCAGAATTCGTTGGCAAAACCCATGGATGGTAAAAATAGCAGCTCTGTCAAATTCATTGAGAGCATCCTGGATCAACTGGGCGGCCTTCACCGGAGCAACAGCGCTCGATTCAGCCGGTAAAGCCGATTTTGCCTGCAGGAGTCGATTACGAATCCGCTCTTTCAGCTCTGCCGTCGCCGCCTCGGTAAAGGTCACCACCAGTATCTGATTTATCGAAAGCTGTTTTTCAAGTATCAGTCTCAAAAACAGCCCTTCAATGGCATAGGTCTTTCCGGTACCGGCGCTGGCTTCAATAAGGTTGCAACCTGATAGCGGCGCCTCTGTCACTTGAAATGGTTTCATTACTATGGCAAACGGTTCAACGGATGGTTCCATTGTTTAAAAAGTAGTTTCTCTACAATTGGCCAACAGCGGCTCGAAAACGCCTGCCGCCATTTT
>CAZSON010000008.1:0-29333 GCA_964608375.1 uncultured Desulfobacter sp.
TTTGGCCCAGACGTTCGACCTTTATTTTCGGTTTTCGGGCCTGAGTGCCCGAACCGCAACACCGGTTCTCCACATTTCAGAATTCTTGATTGTATTAAGTTCCTTTTGTAATTTTTCCCGATAGTCCGGAGCGCTGTTGGCCTCAAGAACCCTTTTGGTTTCTTTACCCGAGACAACGCATTCATATAGTTCATTGAAAACCGGTATGACCGCGTCACGAAAGCGGGGCGCCCAGTCGAGCGCTCCCCGCTGGGCGGTTGTGCTGCAGTTTCCAAACATCCAGTCCATCCCGTTTTCGGCCACAAGCCGGATAAGACTTTGGGTCAGTTCCTCAACGGTTTCATTAAAGGCTTCACTGGGACTGTGGCCATTTTTTCGAAGGGTGGTATACTGTGCCTCCATCACGCCGGCAAGGCACCCCATCAGAACGCCTCGCTCTCCGGTCAAGTCGCTGTAAACCTCCTTTTTAAATGTGGTGGGAAAAAGATAGCCCGATCCGATGGCGATCCCCAAAGCAAGGGTTCTTTCCCTTGCCCTTCCCGAGTAATCCTGAAAAATGGCGAAACTGGAATTGATCCCGCTGCCGTCCAGAAAATTGGTGCGCACCGTCCGGCCGGACCCTTTTGGAGCGACCAAAATGACGTCAATATTTTCAGGCGGGATAATGCCGGTCTGGTCCTTATATGTAATTGAGAATCCATGGGAAAAACAGAGAGCATTGCCTGGGTTGAGATGTTTTTTAATGGTCGGCCAGGTGGCCACCTGGCCCGCATCCGAAAGAAGATTTTGAAGCATGGTCCCCTTCTGGGCCGCTTGTTCGAGCGGGAAAAGCGTCTTATCCGGAACAAAACCGTCCGCCACCGCTTTTTCCCATGAGGCGGTTCCCTCACGTTGCCCCACGATCACGTTGATGCCGTTATCGCGAAGATTCATTGCCTGCCCGGGGCCCTGAACGCCATATCCGAGCACTGAAACGGTTTCATCCTTGAGCAACTCCCTGGCGTTTTCCAGCGTCATTTCTTCTGAGGTGATCACTTCTTCAATAGTACCACCAAAATCGATCTTTGCCATATGATCCTCCCTTTTATCTATTATATTTAGTGAATTGAAAAATTACTTCTATCATCATTATTTAGGTTCTCGAAACAGAGCAATCGCCCCGGTCCGGGCAATTTTTTTAATTCCCAGCGGTTTCAAAAGCTTCAATAGGGCGGACAATTTTCCTTCATCTCCGGTGACTTCAATGATGTAATGCTCCGGTCCAACATCGACGACTTTGCAGCGAAAAATATCCACAATTCTCAGGATTTCAGCCCGATTTTCCGTTTTAGCCTTGACACAGATCAGCGCCATTTCTCGTTTCACCGATTTTGGACCGGTCAAATCCCTTAATTTGATGACATTGATCAGCTTGTTGAGTTGTTTCTCAACCTGCTCAACAATAGGCAAATCTGCCATTGTCACGATGGTAATCCTCGAGACAAGTGGATCCATGGTTTCTGCAACACAAAGACTTTCTATATTGAATCCCCTTCCGCTGAACAGACCGACGACCCTTGAAAGCACGCCGGGCTGGTTGTCAACAAGCATGGAAATGACATGTTTTTCTTCATTCATAAAAAAATCCTTTTCTTAAAATGTTCGGTTTCGTATTTTTGGTTTCTATCCAATTTAAATGAACTCAACCTGACCTTTGGCTTAAACCAGCAACATTTCGGTAATGGCCGCACCTGCAGGAACCATCGGATAAACGCTTTCCTCCCTTTCGACCCTGAAATCCATGATAACGGCATCGGTGGCGGAAAGGCCTTTTGAAAGCACCGATTCAACCTCGTCCGGTTTAGTTGCACGTAGTCCCACCGCGCCATAGGCCTCCGCCAGTTTGACGAAATCCGGTGAATGATCCAAATTGGTGCAGGCGTACTGTTTTTTATAAAAAAGCTCCTGCCATTGTCTCACCATACCTAAGTATCCGTTGTTCAGAATTACAATTTTTATCGGAAGGCAGTATTGAACAGCCGTTGCCATCTCCTGGATATTCATCTGAATGCTCCCGTCCCCTGCAATATCCACTACCACTTTGTCAGGGCAGGCTATTTGGGCGCCGATAGCAGCCGGCAGGCCAAAACCCATGCAACCGAGACCGCCGGAGGTGATAAAATGTCCCGGACGGTCAAAATGGTAATATTGAGCGGCCCACATCTGGTTTTGACCAACTTCAGTGGTTACGATCGCCTTTCCCTCTGTCAGCTCATAAAGCTTTTCCACGACATATTGCGGTTTAATGATATCTTTTTGATCGTATGCCAAGGGGCCGGTGCTTTTCCATAATTCTATCTGATCAAGCCATTTTTTACGCGTTTTAATAATGTCCTGCAGATCGACATCGTCGATCAGTCGATTGAGGTGCTTTAGTGAAATTTTGCAATCACCCACTACCGGAACCGTCACCGGTATATTCTTGCGTATTGAAGTCGGATCAATATCGATGTGAACAATTTTTGACTGAGGAGCGAATGTACCGGTCTTTCCGGTCACGCGGTCATCAAAACGAACCCCGACGGCAAGAATGAGATCACAGTCGCTGGTCGACATGTTTGCACGGTATGTTCCGTGCATCCCTATCATACCGAGCCATAAGGGGTCTGTCCCCGGGAATGCTCCCAAACCCATCAGGGAAGTTGTGACCGGGATCTTTGTTTTTTTCGCCAATTTTTTAAGCTCTGCGAATGCACCGGAGAGAATCACTCCACCGCCGGCAAAAATGATCGGCTTCTTGGCTGTTTTGATCAGCTCGACAACTTTATGCAACTGCTTCATGTTCGGGTTATAGGTTGGATTGTACGATTTTAGCTTTACATCCCCCGGTGCTTTGTATGTAATTGTTTTGTTCCCCACATCTTTGGGCAGGTCAATCAGCACAGGTCCGGGTCGCCCGGATTTGGCAATATAAAAAGCCTCCTTGACAGTCTTAGCCAGATCGTCGGTATGTTTCACCAGATAGTTGTGTTTTGTACAGGGTCGGGTTATGCCGACAATATCTACTTCTTGAAATGCATCGTTGCCGATCAGTGGTGTTGGAACCTGACCGGTGAGGACGACCACCGGTATGGAATCCATGTAGGCCGATGCAATCCCGGTAACCGTATTGGTCGCGCCGGGCCCCGAAGTCACCAAACAGACACCCACTTTCCCGCTGGCTCTTGCATATGCATCAGCTGCATGGATAGCACCCTGCTCATGACGGACCAGAATGTGCCGAATATCTGTTCGAATAAGGTCGTCATAAAGATCCAATACTACACCGCCTGGATATCCAAAGATCGTATCAACACCTTCTGATTTGAGTGTTTTTAATAGTATTTTCGTACCTTTTAATTTCATAATATCTCTTCCTTAACTCTATTATTTTACGATCGCGCCTTCGCTGGCAGAAGATACCATGCGTGCATATCTGGCCATATAACCAGAAGCAATCTTGGGTTTTGGGGGAGACCATCCGGATAGTCGATTCCTGATCTCTTCTTCTGAAAGCTGGAGGGTAATTTTTTTCTCCGGAATATCGATAGATATGAAATCTCCATCTTCCACAATCGCGATCGGTCCGCCCTGCATCGCTTCGGGTGAAATATGTCCGATACACGCGCCACGGGTGCCGCCTGAGAAACGACCGTCTGTTATTAGTGCAACGTCACCGTCGAGCCCCATCCCGGCGATTGCAGAAGTTGGACTTAACATTTCGCGCATTCCCGGACCCCCCATCGGCCCTTCATACCGGATGACAACAACGTCTCCCTTTGCTATTTGACCTTCTTTGATGGCGGTGCTTGCACCTTCCTCTGAATTAAAAATCCTGGCAGGGCCCTGGTGGCGCAGCATCTCGGACCTAACTGCCGATTGTTTTACCACACAACCGTCCGGGGCAATATTTCCAAACATCACTGCCAGTCCTCCCTGTTCATGGTAAGGATGATCGAAGGGGCGAATGATCGCATCGTCGCATACAGAGACATCCTGGTTGTTTTCACCGACTGTTTTGCCGGTCACGGTTAGGGCATCCTCATTGATCCGATTGCCATTGGAAAGAACTTTGATCACCGCGCTGATCCCCCCGGCTTGATCAAGATCTTCCATATGATGGGGGCCGCCCGGGCTGAGGGAGCAGAGATGGGGTGTGACTTCGCTGATTTCATTGATCATGTTCAGGTCAATGTTGATCTGTGCTTCTTTAGCAATTGCTGTGAGGTGGAGGACAGTGTTGGTAGAGCATCCGAGAGCCATATCGACTGTCAACGCGTTTCGAAACGCTTTTTCCGTCATGATTTGCCTCGGTGTAATCTGTTTTTCCATCAATCGGACAATTTGTAATCCGGCTTCTTTGGCCAGGCGGATACGAGCGGCCATGACCGCAGGAATTGTCCCATTGCCGGGAAGGCTCATGCCGATAGCTTCGGTTAAGCAGTTCATGGAGTTGGCGGTAAACATGCCGGCGCAGGACCCGCATGTTGGGCATGCCGCTTCCTCTATCAGCGCCTGCTCTTCCCGGGTCATCTTACCCGAGAGTACGGCGCCCACAGATTCAAAGACAGTGATCAGATCAATCTTTTTTTCGCCGTCCTTTCCTCTATATTTCCCGGCGAGCATCGGTCCGCCGCTGATAATGATGGCGGGAAGATCGAGACGAGCGGCGGCCATCATCATACCGGGCACAATTTTATCGCAATTCGGAACCATGACCATGGCATCAAATGCATGGGCTGTGGCCATTACTTCGATGGAGTCCGCTATCAGCTCGCGGCTGCCCAAAGAGAAGTTCATGCCGATGTGATTCATGGCGATTCCATCACAAACCCCGATGGTTCCAAATTCGACGGGGGTTCCGCCGGCCATGTAGATTCCGGCTTTTACAGCCTCAACAATTTTGTCCAGATGGATATGGCCGGGAACAATGGCATTTGCTGAATTGGCTATGCCGATAAGCGGTCTTTTTAATTCTTCATCCGTGTACCCCATGGCCTTAAAAAGGCTGCGGTGGGGCGCTCTTTCAACACTGACTTTGATCCGGTTGCTCCTCATTTGTAGTATCTCCTTAAAGGGTTTGCTTTTTTCTAAAAAAAAACCGTTATCAGAATTGGGGTTGATAACGGTTTTTTATTTTATGTTTATCTGCTTACGCCATCATCAACCCCTATCCTCGCAGCAGAGAAGGATACCTACCCCGAGAAGGACAATAATGCCGATAAGGTTATTAATGGCGATAATTTTCTTCATAACAGATCAAACAATAAAAATGAATTTTTAATCCTGATATTAATATCAACAGCCAAATCGCTTGTCAAGCTTTTTTTATGATTTCGTATAGTTCCTGTTATTTGTCGGCCGTTTTTTCTTTGTAAGCACAATCCGCTGTTACACACGACAGGAATGTACCCTCCCTTTTGGTGGTTTTTTCCACCAGAAAATTTGCGCTACAGCTGGGGCATTCTTTTAAAATCGGCTTATTCCATAGGGCAAAGACACATTTCGGAAATCGATTGCAACCGTAAAATATTTTACCCCGTTTTGAAGCTTTTTTAATCAGTTGCCCGTCACAATTTTTCTCAGGGCAGGGGACATCGGTTTCCTGATCCGCCTGTATTGAATTGGCAGATCGGGTGTTTTTACAATCCGGATAACCGCTACACGCAAGAAATGGGCCGAACCTTCCCTGTTTCAACACCATCGGTTTGCCACATTTCCCACAGGTCTCATCTGATGTTTTCTCTTCGGCCGGTTCAACCGAATGGATCTTTCCTTTTTCATCCCGGGTGTAGTTGCTGCTAAAGGTGCATTCAGGGTATCTGCTGCAAGCGAGGAAATGGCCGTTTTTGCCTACCTTAATGTGGAGCGCTTCATTGCATTTGGGGCAGGTCAGACCGCTGGGCAACCCGACGCCCTTTAGGCTGATCATTCCCTTTGATGCTGTTTTGAGGTCTGTTTTGAAATTGCGATAAAAATGGCTCAGGATTTCGAGTGATTTGATCTCTGCAGCTTCTATTCGATCTAGGTTGTCCTCCATTTTTGCGGTAAAATCGACATCAAACAAATTTGGGAAGCTGAGCACGATGAGGTCGTTTACGATGAAACCAAGTTCGGTAGGCCTGAAATATCCTTTGAAAAAATCAACATATTTCTTTTCCCTGATCGTAGAGAGGATCGCAGCATAGGTACTTGGGCGACCGATTCCGTTCTCTTCAAGCTCTTTGACAAGAGACGCTTCCGAAAATCGGGGGGGCGGAAGGGTAAAATGCTGTTTGGGTTCAAGTCTGTTGAGGTTCAAAACCATGCCTTCAGCAAGTTCGGGCAGGTCCATTTTCTTTTTTTGGGATTCAATTTCATCGTCAGCAGACATATATGCGGCCATGAAGCCGGGAAACTTAATGGATGATCCACTCGCGTTGAACAAATAGGTGCCGGCCTGAATCGAAATTGATTCTTTGTCTATCAATGCCGGTTTCATCTGGGACGCAATGAATCGTTTCCAGATCAGCTGATATAAAGCGAACTGGTCCTTTGAAAGATGGGGCTCAATTTTTTGGGGGGTGTTGAAGACCGAGGTTGGACGGATTGCTTCATGGGCATCCTGAGCTTTTTTTCGATTTTTAAAAAATCTGGGTTTTTCTAATGTATACCGTTCACCAAATCGTTCGTGGATGAATTCCAGGGCTTCTTCAGCCGCTTCTTTTGCAATCCGGGTTGAGTCGGTGCGCATATAGGTAATAAGGCCAAGCGGTTCACCGGGCCCAAGGTCGATCCCCTCGTAAAGCTGCTGAGCCACGACCATGGTCTTTTTGGCTGAGAACCTTAGTTTTCGAATAGCCTCCTGCTGGAGTTTGCTGGTGATGAAAGGAGGGAGAGGGTTTTTTTTTGTGGTTTTCCTTAAAATTTTATTGACAACAAATTTTTCATTGGACAGCGCATTCAAGATGGCGGAGGCGACCTTTTCATCGGGGATTTTAATCTTCTCGTCTTTTTCTTTCACCAGTTTTGCCGTGAAAGGGGGAGGAGAACCACTTACAAGATGAGCGGTTATTGACCAGTATTCCTCCGGTTCAAAGGCTTGGATGGCCCGCTCTCTTTCGCAAATGATCCGGACAGCAACAGACTGAACGCGCCCGGCGCTTAGACCATTTTTTACCTTACGCCATAGCAATGGCGAAATTTCATATCCAACAAGCCGATCGAGAATTCGCCGTGTCTGCTGGGCTTCATATCGGTTTCGATTGAGATTTTCCGGAGATGCAATCGCGTTTCGAATGCCCTCTTTTGTTAATTCATGGAAAAGAACTCTGTAAAACTGTCGCCCCTTTTTTTTCAGTTCCTCTGCCGTGTGCCATGCGATCGCTTCGCCTTCACGGTCCGGATCGGGCGCAAGATAGATATCGGTGGCATCGCCCGCTGCTTTCTTTAAAGAAGTAATGATCTTCTGCTTACCGGGAATGGTTTTGTATCTCGGTTTAAAGCCTTCCTCGATATCAATTCCCATCTCCTTTTTGGGGAGATCTTTTATGTGTCCAACGGTAGCAACAATGTGATAGTCTTGTCCCAGGTACTTTCTAATCGTTCTTACTTTTGTGGGAGATTCAACAACAACCAGGGCTTTGCTCAATGTCAGTCCTCATTAATCCATTTTGGGTTACGCGTTTCAAGTAGCTTAAAATATCTGTTCCGCCTTATGGCATCTGATTTCAAGATGAATTCTCGCACCGGCAAAAAAGTTTACCGGGGGCCTGTTGTACGATGCCCTGAAGCTCCAGTTTGAGGAGTATACCGGAAAGCTTGCCGGGTTCGATTTTCATTTTTCGAACCAGGTTGTCGATGTGAATAGGGTAGGGTCCAAGTGCTTTATAAACAAGCTCTTCATCCAAAGAGAGCCTGGGAGCGCTTCCAACCGGTTCGTCTGGGTTTGTATCGGGTTTTACCCCATGCGGACCCAGCAAAACCGGAAGTTCATCGAAAATATCCTGTGCATGTTCGACCAGTTTAGCGCCTTGTTTTATCAGATTATGGGTACCTGTACTCTTGAATGAATGGATGCTGCCCGGGACGGCAAAGACTTCCCTATTCTGTTCGGCCGCCAAACGTGCCGTAATGAGAGAACCACTCTTTCGGGTGGCCTCCACGATAACAGTTCCCAAAGAGATGCCGCTGATAATACGGTTTCTTGCCGGAAAGTGATATGCGTCCGGTTCTGACAAAAGGGAAAATTCAGAGATTACGGCCCCACTCTCAGCAATTTGGTGGAAGAGATTCCGGTTTTCTGATGGATACATCCGTTCAAGACCGCTGCCGAGCACAGCGATGGTTTTCCCTTTACCTGCAAGTGCACCCTGATGCGCAGCTGTATCGATCCCCAGGGCCATCCCGCTGACGATGGTAATTTCCCGGGCAGCCAGGCTGGCACATAATCGCTGCGTTGTGGAGATGCCGTAAGCGGTCGCATTTCTCGAACCGACAACTGAAATAGCGCGGGTATCGGTTTCAAGGCTGCCATAAACATACAGATAAGGCGGGGGATCTGGTATTTGAAGCAGGAGAGCCGGGTAAAGCGGGTCCAAAAGGGTGACAATTTTATAGTTTTTCTGTGAAATAAGATCGATTTCCCTTTTGATCTGATCCGATATTTTTTGGTGTCGAATCGCAGCCACCAGCCCTTGCGACATACCTTCTACCTGAAGAAGGTCATCCGAAGATGCGCTAAAAATGGCATTAGGCGACTGGAAATGGTCCAAAAGCCGCTTGCTCAATAGGTTCCCGATCCCGGGCACGTTTTTTAGGGCGAACCAGGGCAGAAGGGACAGCATTATTTTTTCTTTCCAAATTCCTGCCAGGCAATGAGAATGGGACTTGCCACGTATATTGAGGAGTAAGTTCCGACCACGACCCCAACGATCATTGCAAATGCAAAGTCGTGGATAATTCCGCCGCCGAGGACAAACAGTGCTACGAGGACAATCAGAGTGGTGACCGAGGTCAATAGGGTCCGGGACAGAGTTTCGTTCACACTCCTGTTGATGATGGTTTGATTTGAATGTTTATGGTATTTTCTCAAGTTTTCCCGGATTCTGTCAAAAACAATGATCGTATCGTTTAAAGAATAGCCGATAATGGTGAGAATCGCAGCGATAATGGGGAGCGTAAACTCCTTGTCAAATATTGAAAAGATGCCGACGGTAATGGTAACATCATGCATCAGGGCGACAATGGCACCCATTGCATATTTGAGCTGAAGGATCCAAAAGAGCACAAGCGTAACCACAAGGGCGGCTGCGATGAGAAAAGGAATGCTGACATTGAAAAAATTGAGAAGATAAACCGCTCCCATCAGGCATCCTGCCATGACGCCGCTCAAGATCCACTTCAGTTCAAAACGACCGGATATATACACGGTGATAAAAAGGAGGGCATAGAACATGGCGAAAAGGGCCTTTTCCCTCAAATCCTTACCTACCTGGGGTCCGACCATTTCGACCCGGCGGACCTCGATCGGATTGCCTGTCGAGGATTTCAGGGTGGTTTCTATTTTATCGGAAAATCGGCTGGAAGTGGCGACCGATTTATCGGTGCGGATAAGATATTCATTCTCTTTTATATCTCCAAAGGTCTGAACCGATGATTGTTCCATTCCAATAGAAAAAAGGCCTGATTTGATGTCATCGATGTTTGTGGGAGAGAGAAACTTTATCTGAACCAATGTGCCGCCGGCAAAATCGACCCCGTATCGGGGCCCATGATGAATGATCAGAGAGATAATGCTGATCAGAACCATTGCACCTGAAATGAGAAAAGCCGTCTTTCTTTTCCCGATAAAATCGATGTTGATGTTGGATTTGATAAACCGCATGGTGTTGCTCCGACTATATGCTTAATCTTCTGATTTTCCGTTTGATCAAAAAGAAATCAAATATTGACCATGACAGGATGAGGGCTGTAAACAGGCTGGAAAGGACACCGAGGCTCAGGGTAACTGCAAATCCCTTAACCGGCCCGGTACCGAATTGAAACAGAACAAGCGCGGCAATGAGGGTGGTGACATTTGCATCCAGGATGGTAAGTGTTGCCCTTTCATAACCGGCGTAAACCGCAGCGCGGGGTGTCTTTCCGAGATTCATCTCTTCCCGGATACGTTCGAAAATAATGACATTTGCATCGACAGCCATACCGATGGTTAGTATGATTCCCGCTATTCCGGGAAGGGTTAAAGTCGCCTGAAATCCAGCAAGACCTGCTGCGATCAGCACAATGTTTAAAATCAACGCAAAATCTGCAATAAGGCCCGAGCCCTTATAATAGACCATCATGAACAGGATCACAAGGAGACCTCCTATGGCCATCGAGATGACGCCTTTCCTTATGGAATCCGATCCGAGAGAAGGGCCGACAGTTCTCTCCTCGATGATTTCGACCGGCGCCGGGAGCGCCCCGGCACGTAATACGATGGCCAGATCCCGAGCCGACTCGGTATCGAAGTTTCCGGTGATACGTGCTTGACCTCCTGAAATTTTTTCCTGTATCACCGGTGCAGAATAGACGCTTTTGTCGAGAACGATCGCCAGACGTTTTTTTACATTTTCTTCAGTTATCCTGGAAAAGATTCTGGCGCCTTTTTTATCAAATCTGATGGAAACGTAAGGCTCGTTGTACCGTGAATCTATCTCTACTCTTGCTTCAGTGAGATAAGTGCCTGTCAAAAGGGCCCTCTTTTTAACCAGATAAGGTGTTTTGATCACCCGCCGGGTTGCCGGATCTTTTTTCATTTGATAGAGCACCTCGCTCCCGGGAGGCGTCTTACCTTTCAATGCTGCATTAAGGTCATGGGTTTCGTCCAGAAGTTTGAATTCAAGCAGGGCTGTTTTCCCGATAAGATCTTTTGCCCTTTCCGTGTCCTTAATACCGGGAAGCTGGATCAGGATTCGGCTTTCTCCCTGACGTCGAATATCGGGTTCACTGACCCCAAACTGATCGATCCGGTTTCGAATGGTTTCAAGCGCCTGTTCCGCCGCCAGTTTTTTGATATGTTCGGTCTCCTTGTCAGGCAGATCCAGGACGGTGGTGTAGATTCCATCATCGGTCGATTTTGAAAGGAGCCGAAGATTCTTATAATCTAGATTAAGAATCTTTTCAAATTTATCGATGCTGTTTTTGTCATTTATCGCAATTTGTATTTTGGCCCCCTCTACCTGTTTCATCTCTACATGACGGATATGTTCCTTTCTTAAAGCACGCCGAAATTCATAGATAATACGTTCAATGGTATTTTCTACAGCCTTTTCAGCCTCGACCTCTAGAATAAGGTGCATCCCGCCTTGCAAATCGAGCCCAAGATTAATTTTTTTATGCGGCCACCAATTGGAGTTTATCATGGGAAGTACATAGATCACTGCAGCTAGTATTACCGCGAAAGTCATGATCGGTCGCCATGAAAGATTTTTCAATAACTTTTCCTCCCAGTGAATCAAAAAAACGTGAATAAAAGTGAATATTTTCCAAAGCTCATAAAAACCGGATAAAGATTCTGAACACGTGTGGAAAAAGCCCCATCAAGCAGGATCGATCTTCATCCAACCGATATACCGTTTGCAACATTTCGTGGGGCTTTTTATTGTTATTTTTTACTATTTTGTTTTCCGGTATCGGTCTTATCACTTTTTTGTGTCTGCGCCTGAGATGTGGACTGAACCAGCGTAGAGATGTTCCCTCGATCAACCTTTACCCGGACTCTGTCTGCGATTTCAACCGTCAGGGTCGTATCACTGATACCGGTGATGCGGCCGTGGATCCCGCCTCCTGTAGTGATCCGATCGCCCTTTCTGAGATTTTTAATCATCTCCCGGTGATCTTTCGATTTTTTCTGCTGCGGCCGGATGAGCAGAAAATAGAAAATAACAAACATGAGGATGAGGGGGATAAATGCTGAAAATCCGCCCTGTCCACCCTGGCCGGCTCCTCCGCCTTGACCCAGTGCGTATGCTAAATCAATCAAAATAAAACCTCCTTGGATTTCTCCGCAAAAAATTCGATTTTACAAAGGCTCCTTTTACAAAGGTGACCTGTTCGCAATTTCGCGCTACAACTTCCTTGTTTTTGTTCTCGAATTGTTGACTTAATTCGCTCACTGTAGAGGGGACAGATTCGAAGGCCATCGCTGCAGTCTATCCCTCTTTAGCCGAATACACGATTAAAAATGGCGCTGATATACTTCAAATGATAGTTAAGGTCAAATATTTCTTCGATTTTTTTTCTGCTCATATGATCGAGGATCTTTTTGTCATTGACAATCAATGTCTTGAAATCCTGTTTTTCTTTCCATACCCGCATTGCGTGGGTTTGGACTATTGCGTATGCATCCTCCCGACTGAGGCCGGCTGCCGTCAGGGCCAACAGAACCTGTTGTGAAAAAATAAGTCCTTTGAGCAATCCCAAATTTTTTTCCATTGTTTTGGGGTAAACCACAAGATTTTTGATAATCTCGCTAATTCGATTTAACATAAAATCGATCAATATGGTACTGTCCGGGGCAATGATTCGCTCAACAGAGGAATGACTGATGTCCCGTTCATGCCACAGGGGAATGTTTTCCAGAGCCGCCATGGCATTGGATCTGATTATCCGGGCAAGTCCCGAAAGGTTTTCGGAGCCGATTGGGTTCCGTTTGTGGGGCATAGCGGAAGAGCCTTTTTGGCCTTTTGTAAAAAACTCTTCCGCTTCAAGGACCTCGGTTCTTTGAAGGTGTCTGATCTCTGTCGCCATTTTTTCAATCGAAGATCCCATGATCGCAAGGGTTGTAAAATATTCGCCATATCTGTCCCGCTGAATGATCTGTGTTGAAGCCGGAGCGGGCTTAAGGTCCAGTTTTCGGCACACATACGCCTCGACCTCGGGAGAGGTATTGGCAAATGTTCCGACCGCACCTGAAAGCTTTCCAAAGCTGATGGTCTCAACGGCACGTTCGAATCTCTTTTGATTGCGTCGCATTTCATCGTACCAGACGGCCAACTTGAGGCCAAAGGTTATCGGTTCGGCGTGTATCCCGTGGGATCGGCCGACCATCACGGTATTTTTGTGCTCAAAAGCCCTTTTTCGGATTATACCGAGCAGATGTTTGCAGTCTTTTAGTATGAGAACCCCTGCCTGCTTCATTAAACATGCCATGCTGGTGTCGAGAACATCGGAGGATGTAAGGCCCATGTGAATGTACCTGGCGTCCGGCCCCACCCGTTCGGCTACAGCGGTTAAAAATGCGATTATATCATGCTTTGTTTCGGCTTCGATCTCTTCGATCCGTTTAACGGAAAAGCGTGCCTTTTTAATATTTTGAAGCGCATTTTTAGGGATTTTTCCTGTTTCGGCCATAGCTTCACAGGCTGATAGTTCAACTTTCAGCCATGTTTTATACCGGTTTTTATCGGTCCAGATATCACCCATGGCTTTTCTGGTATATCGTTTAATCATGCTGTCTATTGCCGCATTACTGTTGCGCAGGGATCCAGATCGTCTCCCCATCATATTGAATCTGATCGACATGCCCGTAATCGATTTGGTCCAAGAGCGAAAAAACTTCTCCCATATTAAAAATAACGATTTTGCTCAGGGGATATAACAGATCCAAATTAACGTCCAGTTTTCGTTCTTTGATGTTATATATGTAAACCATATGTTCAGAAAATTTAAGGATTTTCCCCATGCCCGAACTCACACCTTTGTTATCGGGTTCATCGGATAGCGGTGCAAGAAGAACCCCTTTGTGTTGAAAATAATCCTTTAGGAATGAAAAATGGATGTTCCAAATATTGTCATTTTTACGAACCACATAAATACCGTATGCTTCCAATTTTCCATCACGCATGATCTGCTCCTTCAGCTCGCGCTCAAGAATATCCTTTTGATGTTGAAGGGTTTTTATTTCCTTGCGGAGCAGATCCTCTGTTTTCGGGCCTTCAACTTTTAAACGGTCTCTTTTATGTTCAAGCGCTTTTTCCAATTCGGTGTACCGGGTTTTGACCGTTTTCAATTTTTCAGATATCTCTTTTGACTCGTGACGGCTGATTTTGGGTAGCGGTTTTAACATCAAATCTTCAGTGATAAGATCCCCTTTTTTTAGCCGTATCTTGTCTAAAATTTCTTTCATTGGCACGGTAATCGTACCGACTTTAATCGATTCATTCGATTTGATAATAATATCAACTCCCTTATCGAGCCCGAATCTTTTTTTCCGTTTTTGCATCAACGCCCTCATTTCCCTGTCCTTTTTTATCTTGTTGTAATCGATAGTGTTCATAGGGACAATGATAGGTTCGGTTCCGAGGGGTATTTGCGTTTTTTTAATTATATTTTTTGCACTGAGCGCCTGGGTTTTCTCTGGAGCGCGGTTAGAGGCAGGTTTGATTTTGCCGGGTTCAGATGTTTTTTCAATTTTACCTTTGATGACCGGAACTTTTTTTTCATTCTCACGAAGGATGATCGCGAAAAGGACAGATATCGCAGCTATGAAAATGATCAGAGTTCCGATTATTTTTTTATGGGATTTGCCTTTTTTAACCGGCATGTTTTCCTCCTGCCAACCTGAACATCTGTGGATACGCCTGATACATCAGTCAAAATAAATCGTGTTAATCTGCACCCTTTCCCTCACTAGTGATCTTGCTTTCACTCGGGAGCATACGGTCGTCCCCTTCGATCGTAATGCTACAGCTATGCTTAACCTCAATATCATGAATTTCTTTCCGTTTTTTATTTAAAAGATATGCTGTCACTTTTACAGGCACTGTCCCTGTTATGTTGGCACAATGGTTTTTCAGGATTTCAAGATGGAGTTTGCGCAAAAAACTGAGTCCAAGTGTTTCAGTCGATGGGATTATTCCTTTGCCTTGGCAACGATCACAGGGTTCAAAACTGCTGAACTCGAGCGATGGCCTGATCCGTTGTCTGGACATTTCCATAAGGCCGAATTTTGTGATTTTACCGGTTGTTGTTCGGGCTTTGTCATTCTTGATGTGGGTTCTCAATGTTCTCTCTACTGCTGATTTGTTTCGCGGATCCCGAAGGTCAATAAAATCGATGACAATCAGACCACCCAAATCTCTTAACCTGAGCTGGCGGGCAACCTCTTCCGCCGCTTCAAGGTTTGTGACCAGTGCAGTTTGTTCAACCGATTTTTTATGAGCGGTTCGACCTGAATTAACATCGATGGCAACGAGAGCCTCGGTCTGCTCGATGACGATGGAACCCCCTGATTTCAAATCAACCCGGCTTTCAAAAATGGATGAGAGTTGATCTTCCAGATCGTATTTTGAAAATATCGGTTTTGGATCCTGGTAATACTTGACGATTTTTATGTGTTTGGCAGATATGATTTTGATAAAATCTTTGACTTCATTGTATACCGCCTCATCATCAACAAGGATTTCTGTAACATCGGATGTAAAATAATCACGAATGGATCTTAAAACCAGGTTCCTTTCTTTGTAAAGTATTGCAGGAGCTGTTGCCTTGATCCCCTTTTTCTTGATGTTTTTCCACAACCGAAGAAGGTATTTTATATCCCTGGACAGCGTGGCCTTGGTACCGTTGTTTCCGACTGTGCGAACAATTATGCCGAATCCTTCAGGTACATTTAGCTTGCCGATAAGCACTTTAAGACGGTTTCGTTCCTCTTCAGCCTCTATTTTCCTTGAAATCCCCCGGCTGTTGCTGCCCGGCATAAGCACCAGGTATCTTCCGGGAAGCGATATAAATGTTGTCAGCATCGCTCCTTTTTGCTGAGACGGGTCTTTTGTGACCTGAACAAGTAGTTCTTGCCCCTTTTTGACCAGGTGCTCGATGGAACGTTCCCCTAAATGGGTGTCTTGAAAATAGTCGCTATGAATTTCATGTTTTTGTAAAAAACCGTTTCGTTCCCCACCATAATCAACAAATATAGCCTGTAGACTCGGCACAATACGGGATATGACCCCTTTGTATATGTTACCATGAATAATTTCGCGTGAGGCATTTTCGATGTGAAACTCTTCCAGCTTGCCTTCCTTTACCTTTGCAATTCTGCATTCATCACGGTCAATGGCATTGATTAGAATTGTATTGCTCATATATCTATCCGTCCCTGTCGCCCTTTTCGATCATCACCTGGGTGCAAACGCATCAAAAAGATGGATATGTCCTCGGTTGCGTGTTGCTATATGGCCATGAAGCCCCTTTTTGATCATCAGGCTTAACCTATTATCTAGATATGAAATCATTAAATAAGTCAAACTATTTCTGATCCATTCAGTAATTCTCGATGAAAATTGAGCTCCTACAGATGTCGCCGATCACCCAACGCCATTTCGGGTTTTTACCGACCTCATAAGTCCTTAATGGATCGGCCTTGGCGGCAATTTTTTTGTTGACTTCATTTCCCTGTTTTTGTAGTTACATTATAGTTAGAATGTGATTAAAAGATGACTTTTTACGGGGCTGTCAATATTGAGCGTGTAACCGCAAAAACTTCAGACGACCTATCTACTCGGAGAACAGGGAGATCCTAAATGAAATTAAAGCAGATTGCCATCTCCATCGAAAATTCACCCGGCCGTTTATACGAAGTGACACAGCTTCTGGGTGAGGCGGGAATCAACCTTCGTGCGCTGAATCTTGTTGAAACTAAAAATGAATTCGGTGTGCTCCGACTCCTGGTATCGGATGTGGCGACCACCCGGCGGATTCTGATGGAGAAACATATCCCCGCCCAGGTGAATGAGGTAGTTGCTGCTGTTATTGAGGATAGGCCGGGAAGTCTCGCTAACTTGTTGAAATATGTTCGAGATGCGAAGATCAATGTGAGTTACTCCTATGCTTTTGCAGGTTTCTCATCCGGAAAAGCTGTAATGATCTTTAAGTTCAGCGATAATGATAAAGCAATCGATGTTCTTCAACACGAGGGTGTTCACCTCCTGGATGCGGAATCTTTTGGAATGTTGGAGACGAAAGACTGATGGTTTTGTAAAACAAGGTTTTACGTGTTGATCAAAGCGGTGTAATACCCGCTGTTTAGAGGAGGGAATTCCAGATGAAAGATCAACCGGAATTTAACCCCCAATCCATTGCCGTGGTGGGAGCCGGTCCGGTAGGATGTATTGTTGCGGCATTTCTCGCAAAGGGCGGCTATGATGTGACGCTTTGCGATGTTGTGCCAGAGTTGATCGAGCCTGCCCAAAATCGCGGGATCATCATCGAGGGTGCAGAACAGCTTACTCAGGTGGTTTCGAGGATCTGCAGCGGTGTCGATGAGCTCGCAAATTATCATCCGGATGTGGTTTTTATTACGGTTAAGGCCAGTGCGCTCTCTCTTATAGCCTCCGCCATTGAAGATTTTTTCAAAGAGGGAATGTATGTGGTCAGCTGGCAAAACGGTATAGATACGGAAAAAGAGATTGCAAACACGCTGGGGTCTAGGCCGGTCATGAGGGCGGTGGTCAATTATGGATGCAGTCTTTTGGAACCGGCCCGGGTCCGCATGCCGTTCCATCATTTTCCCCACTTTATTCAAGAACTTCACCCGGAATCGAAACATGCGGCGGGCGCCATTGCAGAAGCACTGAGCAAAAGCGGATTGATCACACGCCACACAGATCAGATTGTTTCGATGGTATGGCGCAAAAGCATTATGAATGCTGCAATGAACCCTGTGTGTGCTGTGACCGGTCTGACCATGGCGCAGGCAATGAACGATCCCATTGTTTTTCAGGTCGTTGACGCACTGGTCAAAGAATGTGTTGAAGTGGCTAGGGGAAACGAGATCAGCCTGGGGTGGGACTATTATACCGAAGCCATTACGTATATGGGCAATGCTGGGGATCACAAACCGTCCATGCTCGTGGATATTGAGAAAAGACGAAGGACAGAAATCGATTATATCAATGGAAAATTTGTTGAATATGGCGACCGGGCAGGCATAAAAACCCCGTATAATATATCGCTCCGGTCTCTGGTAAAAGGCTTGGAGTCAAGGTTGTGATGTCGACCCTTTTCGCCGGCATCGATGTTGGTGCATCAAGGACCAAAGTCGCTATTTTGGATCGCGAAAAAAATTTGCTTGGCCATGCAGTAAAAAAGTCGGGTACGGATTTTTCAAATTCAGCCGAAGCGTGTCTTTCCGCCGCTTTGAAGATGGCCGATTCATCCAAAAGAGATATTGTCAGCGCTGTCTCGACCGGATATGGAAGGAAGAACGTTTCTTTGGCGAAAGAGACCAAAACAGAAATCGGTTGCCATGCTCTGGGTTGTTACCTTTATTTCCCGATGGCCATCACCATCATTGATATCGGTGGTCAGGATAACAAGATTATCAAGCTCAATGACAAAGGTCGTCGCACCGGTTTCAAGATGAATAGAAAATGCGCTGCCGGGACCGGCGCTTTTTTGGAGGAAATGTCCGCACGCTTGGATATACCCCTGGAAAAGATGGATGGATTGGCCGGACAATCCGAAAATATGGTCAAGCTAGGCAGTTTTTGCACGGTTTTTTCAGCAACGGAAGTATTGGAAAACATTCGCAAAGGCGAAAAACTGCCGGATATTGTCAAGGGCGTATTTTTTTCGGTAATTTGCCGGGTGCTAGAAATGGATTCCCTAACGGAGAATGTTGTTATGACAGGAGGTGTGGTTGCGCATAACCGCCACCTGGTCAAGATGACGGAAGAGATCATCAACAAAGAGATCCTTGTTCCGAAATATCCACAATTGACCGGCGCTATTGGGGCAGCCCTTTATGCCATGGAAGAGAGTGTCTGATATCGGCTGGTTGAGCTGTTTATTCGGCAAAACAGTTGGTCCGACACCTTTTTGCAATTTATAGAAATGGAAGAAACGATGGCTGAGGAAAAAAAGGTTGTGCGGAAAAAGATAAAATCCGCCATAGTTCTGGGAAAGTTCATGGCTGATTATTATCATGAACTCGACCAGGCGGCAAAAACAGGTAGGAAAAAGATCGCATGGTGTACGAGCGTCGGACCTGCTGAAATTTTGAGAGCGCTCGGCTTTTTAGTTTATTTTCCCGAAACTCACTCGGCGATGCTTGGATCAACGCGTATGGCCAGTGATCTTATTCCAAAAGCGAACGCCATCGGCTATTCTCCTGACATCTGTTCCTATCTGACCGCTGATATCGGGGCTTATCTGGAGGGAGTGACCCCTTTGTCGAGGACTTTTGAAGGAATCACAGCCGTGCCCAAACCGGACGTGTTGGTGTTTAACACAAACCAGTGCAGGGATGTTCAGGATTGGTTTAGTTGGTACGCAAGAGCGTACAATGTGCCGGTGATCGGCGTACACACCCATAGAGGTTTAGGCAAAATTACCCAGAGTCATATTGCATCGATTGCCAGGCAGCTGGAAGCGCTGATCGAGCCGTTGGAAAGAATCTCGGGTCACAAGTTTGAAATCGATGATCTGAAAAAAACCGTTGAGCTTTCCAGGGAATGTTCTAATCTGTGGAAAAAGGTGCTCGATACCGCATCTGCAGTTCCAGCACCCTTGACCTTTTTTGATGGAACCACCCTGATGGGGGCTGCGGTGGTCGGCCGGGGGACCTTAGCCGCCAATGACTGTTACAGGATATTGCTGGCGGAACTTGAGGAAAGAGTTTTAAACAAGGTGGGTGCTATCGAAGATGAACAGTTCAGGATCTACTGGGAGGGAATGCCGGTTTGGGGGAGGCTCAGCGCCCATTTTCAATTATTCGCCGGCCTAAAGGCAAATGTGCTTGCATCTACCTATTGCAACAGCTGGATATTTTCGGATTTCGATCCAACAGATCCGTTTACAAGTATGGCCCGAGCGTACACAAAGTTGTTTATCGTCCGCTCTGATGCGTATAAAGAAAAATATATCGAGAAAATGTTGGATTTTTTCAAAGTTGACGGTATTGTCTACCATGATGCAAAAACCTGTCCCAATAATTCAAACTGCCGTTACGGTATGCCGCAACGAATAGAAAAAGCGACCGGTCTTCCCAGCCTCGTTATCAACGGAGATCTCAACGATTTAAGGCTACTTTCGGATGAACAGACCAAAACCAATGTAGAGGCGTTTCTCGAGCAGCTGGAGGAGAACAGATAGATGGATCTTAAGGCTTTTTACGAGACTGTCAAGATTTGAAATGGAGGTTGATATGGCCTGCTGGTTAAATTTAGGCCAAACGCTGAAAATAAATGCAAAGAAATTTCCGGACACCATTGCATTAAAGGATAAAGACAGAAAATTTACCTACCCGGAGGTCAACCGACGGGTGAACAAACTGGCTCACGGCCTACTGTCCCTGGGTCTAAAAAAGGGAGACAAAGTTGCAGTTTTACTCGAGAACAGTATTGAGATTGTTGAAGTATATTTGGCAACGGCCAAAATCGGGTTGGTAATCGTTCCGATTAACTTTCGCCTCGTGGGAACGGAAATAGAATACATTGCAAACAACTCGGACGCAGAAGCCTTTATCGTTCAGGACGAATTTACGCCAACAGTGGATGAGATCAAACCGAATCTGAATCTTATTCATCCTGATCGGTATATTGTTGTAGGTGAAGAAAAGAAAGGGTACCGGGCATACGGAAGGTTGATGGCAGATGCTTCAGAGAGCGAGCCGGAGGCTTTTGTTGAACCCCATGACACATGGATTCTGATCTATACCTCCGGCACCACCGGCAGACCCAAAGGAGTAGTTCGTTCCCATGAATCCCACATCGCTTTTTACCTTATCAACGCCATCGATTTTGGTTTCAGCCAGCTCGATACCTGCATGAACGTCATGCCGCTGTGTCACATCAATTCCACTTTTTTTACGTTCATCTTCCTCTATATCGGAGCAAGTGTTTATATACATCCGGGAAGGTCTTTCAATGCGAAAGAGGTATTGAAAATCATCGAGCGCGAAAAGATCACCTTCATCTCTCTCATCCCGACTCATTACAACCTCATATTAAATGTGCCGTCAGATGGAAAGAGGCGCGATGTCGGTTCCATAAAAAAACTTTTGTGCTCATCCGCTCCGGTGAGAAAAAGCATGAAATTGGCGATTATGGAATTTTTTAAAGGAGTTGAGCTTTATGAGGGATACGGTTCTACCGAAGCAGGATGCGTCACCATACTCAAACCGCAGGATCAGATGAAGAAACTGGGGTCTATCGGTTATGAATCGTTGGGCACCGATCTTGTGAAAATCTTTGATGAGAACGGAAATGAGGTGAAAACCGGGGAGATTGGAGAACTTTATTCCCGCGGACCGATGCTTTTTGACGAATATTACAAATTACCGGAAAAGACCGCAGCTTCTTTTCGGGGGGAATGGTTTTCTGCAGGTGATCTGGCGCGACAAGACGAAGATGGATTTTATCAGATTGTTGACAGAAAAGACAATCTGATCATCACCGGTGGTGAACATGTCTATCCAAGTGAGGTCGAGGAGGTCGTTGGAAGCCATGAATGTGTGTTTGACTGTGCCTGTATCAGCCTGCCGGATGACAAATGGGGTGAAAAAGTAGTGGCGGTTATCATACCCAAATCCGATGCCACGCCTGATGATATCAACGAGCAAACCATCAAGGATTGCTGCAAGGATAAACTGGCCGGTTACAAACGTCCCAAAGAGGTTATATTTATCGATTCAGATGAGATGCCGAGAACACCGACCGGAAAGATACTCCATCGTAGGCTCAGAGAGAAATTTAAGAAATTGCGGCAATAAAACAAAACAAACTCAAAATGAGGAGGAAGTTCAATGTTGACAAAAGCCTTCATTCCCTATGGCGGATATTACAGCACCCCCTTTGCCAGGTGGCAAGGGAGCCTGGCCAATGAAAATTCTATTTCCCTGGCGGCAGAAACTTCTAAAAGGTGGCTTGCTGAAAAAGAGTGGGGCCCTGATATGTTTGATTATCTAATCCTGGGAATCACCATCGGTCAGCCGAAAATGTTCTACGGCGGTCCTTGGGCATCGGCCCTCCTCGGGGCTACCCTCACTCCCGGAGTTGTTATCAGCCAGGCGTGTTCAACTTCAACAACCTGTATTTCTCAGGCCGCTGTTGGAGTTGAAACCGGCCAATATGAAAATGCAGTGGCGTTGATGACAGACCGCTGTTCCAATGGGCCGCACACGATCTGGCCGAATCCCAAAGGCCCCGGCGGACTGGTGGTGTCAGAAAACTGGGTAATGGACCACTTTAACCTCGATCCGTGGGGGGGCACCACAATGATCCAGACCGCTGAAAATGTGGTGAACGAAACCGGGATCACCCGGGAAGCATGTGATGCGGTGACATTGAGACGATACGAACAGTACAAGGATGCCCTCGCCGATGATCGAGCTTTTCAGAAACGCTACATGTTTCCGGTAGAAATAAACCTGTCAAAAAAGAAAACTATCATGGTGACAGAAGATGAGGGCGTTATCGAGACCACCAAAGAAGGATTAGCCGGTCTTAAGCCGGTCATTCCGGGTAGTGCGCATACGTTTGGAACCCAAACCCATCCTGCTGACGGGAACTGTGGGGTAACCGTGACGACGCGGGAAAAAGCAAGGGAACTCAGCTCGGATCCGGAGATTGAAATTCAGGTCGTTTCATACGGCCATGCCCGGGTCAAAAGAGCGTTTATGGCGATGGCTGCTGTTCCGGCAGCGAAAATGGCTTTGGAAAAAGCAGGGATTTCGGTTGATGATGTTGGGGTGATTAAGACGCATAACCCCTTTGCAGCCAATGATATCTATATGGCTGATGAGATGAAGATTGATGTCAATGGGTTCAATAACTATGGCAGTTCTCTGATTTTCGGACATCCGCAGGCGCCGACCGGCGGCCGATCGATCATCGAAGGGATCGAGGAGCTAGCCATGAAAGGCGGGGGCTACATGTTATTTTCCGGTTGTGCAGCGGGAGATACCGGCGCCGCCCTTGTTTTAAAAGTAGGGTAAGATTTATGTGAAAAAAATCACCTTTCAGGTAGCATAGAAAAGAAGACGTTCCATAACTTTCTGGCCGAGTGACCCCATGAGGTTTTAGGGGAATCTCCAAAAAAAAAGGAGGATAAGATGAAAAAGAGAGTCTGGCTGTTTACCCTCATATTGGCGGGCTGTTTCGTTTCGATGACTTTTAATCAGTTTGCAGTCGCAGCAGACCCGATCGTGGTCGGGGTGCCGACATCTTTGGGCTTTTTAGAAGGAAAGGAATCACTCAAAGCGGTTCAGATGGCAGTAGATGAAATCAATGCCGCAGGTGGTGTAGCGGTTGGTGCTGAAAAAAGGCCTTTTGAAATTGAGTCTATCGATCTTCGGGATGCGGCGGCAGGTGTGCCGGTACCTGAAGCACTTTTGGGTCTGGAAAAACTGATTTTAGAAAAAAAACCGACCGCTATAGTGGTGGGGCCTTTCCGTTCCGAGGCGTTGCTGGCAGGTATGGATATTTTTGCCAAATATAAGATGCCGATGCTGGGCACTATTGCCATGAGCCCGGGTTCGGAAGCCAAAATTAAAAAGAACCCTGAAAAATATAAATATGTTTTCCGGGTTTCCCTCAATGTCATTTACTGGGTCAAGCTGCTGGCTGGAACCAACGCGATGTTGAAAAGCAGCTTCGGCTTTGACAAGGTTTACATCTTGAACCAGGATGTTGCGTGGGCCAGGGGCACTGCAGGGGGTATGGAGAAAAAGGTCTATCCAAAACTGGGCATGGAGGTTGTCGGCCACGATCAGTTTCCCACCGGATTTTCAGATTTCTCTTCATCATTGATGAAAGCCAAGGCCAAAGGCGCGGGTGTTTTGTTCGCCTGTTTTGACATGCCGGAAAGTGGGGTACTTGTCAAACAGTGGAAAAGTATCAAAGTTCCAGCACTGATTGCCGGGTTTATCTCACCGATGGCCGGGGAGGTTGCCTGGAAGACCTTTAACGGAAAAATCAGCGGGTTGATGAATGCTATTTTTGAAGTGGGCAATATCCCTTCCGAGAAGTACGCGCCTGCCAAAACATTTTATGATAATTATAAAAAAGTCTACGGAAAAGGGATACAGTCCGGACACGGACCGGCCCCTTCATACGAATCGGTTTATATTCTCAAAGAGGCCATCGAACGGGCAGGCTCCCTTGATCCGGATGCCATTGTTACCGAGGTTGAAAAGACAGATAGAAAAGGGGTCATGGGTCGTATCCGGTTTGATAAAGGCCATCAGGTCGTCTATGGTACCGATCCGGCTGAAACAGCAGTGGGTGCCTTTTTCCAGTGGACAGATGACGGCAGCAGAAAGATTGTCTATCCCAAAAGCCTGGCAGAAGGGGGAATCGTCCTGCCTTCATGGATAAAAAAATAATAAATTTAGACTGTTAATTCAAGTTTCACACTCCCGATTGCATTGAGGTGTTGCATCCCAGGATTCTTCAAATTAAGGGTGCAAAACTCGAGTTGTTAACAATCCACTACTATCCTGCCCGCCACTGTTTTTCCGGACAAAGCGGGCAGTTTTTCTGGTTTTCTAAATGTTTGCAAATACACTGGTCTACGGTTTAGTAAACAGTGTCATACTGTTGCTGATCGCCCTGGGGTTTAACCTGACTTTCGGGATCAGCGGGGTTGCCAACTTTGCCTACGGGGCCCTATATATTCTGGGCGCATTGCTCTGCTGGCTCTTTTTTAACTCCGTTGGGCTTCCTTATATTTTGGCGGTCATCATGGCGGTGGTGCTGACTGCAATCGCAGGATCTTTGATGTATCGATTTGTACTCCAGAGAATCAGAGGAATGGTATTATCTGAAGTCATCGCCACTTTCGGGATCGGATTGGCTATCCTCGAATTATTTAAATATCTGGGGTTTATCGGGTTTGAATATACACTGCCTGTTTTTATCGATTCCAGTATCGAGATTGGGCAGGTGGTTGTTGACATGCAGCGCGTTTTAATTGTGATGATCGGTATTGCAATGGCCGGCTTTCTCTGGCTGTTTACACACCATACCCGGACCGGTCTGCGGTTTAGAGGCATTGCTCAGGACGAAAGAACCGCACTGAGCCTGGGTATCAACACCGATAGGGTAGCGATGCTCAGCGTCTCTTTTGGCGGCGCCTATGCTGCGCTCGCTGCCATCGTTATCCTACCGCTGGGAACCATTAACGTGGAACAGGGCTACAGTGTCCTGATCAATGCTCTGGCTGTCTGTATTGTAGGCGGTTTGGGCTCAACCGGCGGTGTGGTGCTGGCGTCCTTTTTGATCGGATTTGCGCAAACCATAACGGTTACTTATCTGGAAAGCCACTGGGTTATGCTCGTTCCTTTAATATCAATCCTGACCATTTTGATCGTAAAGCCATCTGGTCTGTATGGTGAGCAAAAAGAGCTGGAGGAGAGGATTTAGATTGGTAAAACGACGCAAAGAAAGGATAGACAGGGGTATTAAAGTTCGATCGAGCGATATATTTGCCATCTGCTCCTGGCGGGAAATGCTCTATCTATCCGCTCCGCGATTGTTCCCGATAATCGGCTTGTTGCTTCTGTCTTTCATTCTGAACGTTTATTGGCAACGGGTGTTACTCTCGGTGTCTGTTTTTGCCCTTTTGGCCATCAGCTGGGATATATTAGCTCAAACCGGCATGATATCATTGGGACAGGCCCTATTTTTTGGAATCGGTGCCTATATATCCGGGGTTCTCAATCATTACTGGGGGTGGCCCACGTATATTACCATACCGCTGGGAACAATTTTTGGCGGTCTGTTGAGCACCATCCTGTTGACACCGGTCCTCAGGCTTCGCGGAATCTATTTTTCCATGGTCACACTGATCATTCCGCTGATGCTGGTCCGGGTCATCGAAGCAACCCGGGTTTTTGGCGGAACAGAGGGCCTCAGCGGTCTCGCCGCCTTTCCGTCAAGACCGGTTGAAATGTATCTTATCATCACCGCGCTTTTGCTCTCACTGTTTGCCTTCAGGCGCCTGATGGATTCAGATTTCGGGCTGGTTTTAAAGGGGATCAATGATAATGATCGTTCGGTAATGAACGCCGGGATCAATATCTATTGGTTTAAGGTTCAGGCTTTATTCATCGCAAGTTCAATCGGCGCATTTACCGGTGCTTTCCTGACACATGTGTATATGTTTGTGGGTATGCCGGTATTTGCGCTCGATTATTCCATTCTGCCGATTGCAGCTGCGGTGGTGGGAGGACCCGGGACCCTGGCCGGCTCTATGCTCGGGGCATTTATCCTGGTCCCTTTATCAGAAGTTTTACGAGGCGTCGGAGGACTCAGAATTGTTCTTTATGGTCTGTTTCTCGTTGTCTTTACCGTTGCGCTGCCTGAAGGGATCTTTCACTATATTCAGCGGAAATATCATCAATTTGAAAGATGGGTCGAAATAGATCAATGAATGCATCCCCCATATTAAATGTAACGAATCTTTCAAAACATTTCGGTGGAGTAAAGGCCGTCAAAGAGGTTAACTTTGATCTGAGAGAAGGCGAACTGTTGGGATTTATCGGGCCCAATGGCTCCGGCAAAACAACTATTGTTAATCTGATCACCGGGTTTGTAAAGCCGACAACAGGCAGTGTAATTTATAAAGGCCGACAGGTATCAGGCTTGGCGCCGCATAAACGGGTCCTTCTCGGTATTGCCCGGACGTTCCAGATGGTAAAGCCCTTTTATCAGTTGCCGGCCTTTAAAAACATGATTATTCCCCTTTATTCATCCCGGGTTAAAAAAATGATCGGTGGAAAATTTGGTGACAGAGATGCCATGGCATTGGACCTCCTGGAAGAAGTCGGTTTTGAGCGGGATGCCAAAGTGGCGTATAAACCGGCGAGTGTGCTTCCACAGGGGTATCTCAAACGCCTCGAGCTTGCCAAAGCAATTTCTCTACAGCCGGATCTTTTTATTCTGGATGAACTTTTTTCCGGGCTAAGTCTTGCGGAAGTGGCCAGCATTGTCCCGATCATCGAAAAGCTCCGTCATGAGGGAAAAACGATTATCATGATCGAACACCGCCTGAAAGAGCTTTTCAGGATCGCCGATAGGATAATTGTATTGAACTACGGAGAGAAAATCGCCGATGGAAACCCTGCATCGGTCATGCAAAGCGATGCGGTGAAAAAAGCCTATCTCGGGAGTGAGTAAAGACCGATTTTGGATTGCAGATAGCTGGTTTGTTTATAGGAAAAATCGTGCTGGAAGTAAAAAATTTAATGGTTTTTTTTGAAAATGCGTTGGCCCTGAATGATTTTTCCATGACGGTCCATGAGCGGGAAATTGTCGGGGTGATCGGGTCAAACAGTGCTGGTAAAACCACGCTGATGAACACGATTTCCGGGTTGATTCTCGATATGAAGATCAAGGAAGCCCGAAAGGGTGGCGAAAGAATCAATGTTTATGGAAAAATTGTTTTTAAAGATGAGGATATCGCCGGGATTCAGCCCTATGACCGGGTTAAAAAAGGCCTCGTTCTTTCGAGGGAGAGACACCCTATTTTTCCGGAAAGTGATATCATGGAGAATCTGAAAATTGCCGGCCATACCTTAAAAAAACAGGAGCTGCGGGAGGGGGTCGAATATGTTTTTGGTCTTTTCCCGATGCTGTCTGATCTGAAACGGCGAAAGGCAGGTTTTCTAAGCGGTGGGGAACAGCAAATGCTTGCCATCAGTATGGCATTGATTACTAAACCGATCCTTCTTCTGCTGGATGAACCGCTGCTGGGCCTCAGTCCGATGATGCAGACCATGCTGATAGACGCTATTGCAAATCTGAGGCAAATCCGGGGGTTAACCATTTTGATCACAGAACAATTTGCTCGGCCGGTTTTGCCCGTCATCGACCGGGGATATGTCATCGAAAATGGCATGCTGAGCCTGTCAGGCACCGGTACAGAGCTGATGAACAACCCCGAGGTAAAGTCTGCTTATTTCGGCGTTTGAACAGGTTAAATGGATTACACAACTTGAGTGATATATTTTCAAAATTTGCGATCACCGCTAACCGGCGCCAAAACCACACGGCTGTCATCTACCTGGGCACCCGATTTTCCTATCGTCAGGTCAATAAATTTGCCGAACGATTTGCGGCAAGCCTGATGAAGATAGGTGTTAAATCCGGCCAGAGAGTAATTTTGTATATTCCGAACAGCATTCAGTGGGTGGTAACCTGGTTAGGCATTCAAAAAATAGGGGCCGTATGCGTGCCGATTACCCCCATTTATACACCCCACGATCTTAAATATATCGCCAGCGACAGCCGAGCTGAAACCGTTATATGTGCAGATACCAATTTCGGTTATGTTACCAGTGTTTTGCCTGAAACCGATTTGCAACGAACCATTGTAACTAAAATGACAGATCTGCTGCCCTGGTGGAAGCGTTATTTCGGTTATCTGTTCGATGTCGTTCCCCGCGGTAAAATTGCCCTTAATGAAAACATTTATTCATTCAAAAAACTGCTTTCCCAATTTCCTGACTCCGTCCCGGCTAAAAAAGGGACAGAACAAAGTGGGAATGCCATTGCCGAAATTCTTTATACCGGCGGAACCACCAAATTTCCCAAGGGAGTTCCGTTTACCCGTGATCTGTTTCTGGTCTCAGCCGAAGAGCAAATTCATATGAGCGATTTTATGCTTGCTGCAGAGGAAAATGTGATCATGGGCAATGCCCCTCTGTTTCACATTTTGGGACAAACCTGCAGCCTGGCCACCCTTTTAACCGGCGGTAGCCTGATTCTTCAACCCCGAGTCAATCTGGATGCCACCTTTGATGCTATCCAGCGCTTTAAGGCCAAGAGTATGATCGGTGTGCCGGCTTTGTATCGAATGATACTGGAGCACGATCGTCTGGATCAATATGATTTAAGCTCGTTGGTATACTGTTTCAGTGGTGGCGATGTGCTTCCAGCGAAAGTGGGAAAACGGTGGAAAGAAAAGTTCGGCAAAACCATTTACCAAGGTTATGGTGCGACAGAAACCTGTGGGGGTGTCTCCATGTGCCCGGTAGGTATTGAAAATCCGCCCAAAAGTGTCGGACGCATTCTCCCGAGCAAAAAAGTAATCATTGTTGATCCCGCGTCCATGAACCGGACCAAGACAGGGGAACCCGGGGAGTTACTGGTTTCATCTCAACATATGGTTACCGGCTATTTGAACAAACCGGAAGAAACAGCAGCGGCATTTGTTGAGATGGAAGGCAGGAAATGGTACCGTACTGCAGATGTCATGTCGATGGATCAAGATGGTAATCTGTACTTTATCGATCGGGCCGTTGATACGATTAAGCACAAGGGCTACCGGGTATCGGCTTCTGAAATTGAATC
>CAZSON010000009.1:0-20575 GCA_964608375.1 uncultured Desulfobacter sp.
TTTTGGCAAAAACAGGATAACCCGGTCACCCTTTTGAATTCCCATGTCACGAAAGATATTGGCCAGCCGGTTTGCGTCCCGGTTTAGTTGAAAGTAGGAGATCTCCGATTCCATGACGCCATTTCTAAAAAAGCAGATGGCCGGCTTTTCACCCTGCCGCTGTGCAGTGTTTTCAAAACACGCCTGCAAAGAGTCTTTTTTCATTTTTTTATACCTGCCTAACCGCCTATCATTCGATTGGGAAGCCACAGTGCCAGCCCGGGCCAGATAGAGACACACAAGATGACGATACCCTCGATGATGACAAACGGAATCACCCCAAGCAAAACGTGGGACATCGGTATGTCAGGGGCAATATTCTTAACGATATATAGATTCAGCCCCACAGGCGGCGTTACCAGGCCGATCTCCAAATTGACCGTCATAATGACGGCAAACCATACCGGGTCGAATCCGAGTCCCTGAACGATGGGAAGCAGGAGCGGCGCAACCATCAGGATCACGGCGGCCGGTGGAATAAAACACCCGAGAATCAAGAGGAGAACATTGATCAAAATGATGATTCCCCACTTTCCAATCGGGAGCTTTAATATCAACTCCCCCAGTGCCTGGGTCGCATACAGGTCGGACGATACATAGGCAAAAAGCAATGCTGAAGCCATAATCATCAATATCATGCTGCTTTCATTGAGCGCTTTGAGAAAAATTTTCCAAAGAAGTCTGGGCCGGTAAACCTTATAAATTGTCATAACAAAAACTAGAGAAAGGACGGCCCCCAACCCCGCGGCTTCACTTGGGGTCGCCCACCCGCCATATAGAGACGCCATAATGCCAAATATGATCATCACGAACGGCAGGACCTTAAAAAGAGACGTAAATCTTTCCTTCCAGGAGTATGTTTCCTCCACATCGGCGTCCTTGATGTAATACATGGCGCCGGGCTTTGCGGGTTTCAGTTTGTGGAAATAAAAGATGGATCCGACCCATATACAGCTCAAAAGAATCTCGAGAATACCGGGGATGATGCCCGCGATAAAACATTTTCCGATTGAGGTCTCTGTCGCAACGCCGTAAAGGATCATAGTGATACTGGGTGGAATCAGAATCCCGAAGGTGCCGGCATGGGCAATTAATCCGGTGGCCAACGCAGGGGAGTAACCGCGTCTTCTCATTTCCGGAATTCCAATACCACCTATAGCCGCGGCTGTCGCCGGGCTTGAACCGCACAATGCCGCAAAGATGCCGCATCCGATCATGTTGGCAATTCCCAGTCCACCGGGTATCTTACATAACCATTTATGCAGCGTTTCATACAAATCGCGACTGGCATTTGTTTCGGCGATCGGCGCACTGAGCAGAATAAACAGGGGGATGGCCAAAAGAGCAAAACTGTCCATGCTCCCGTAGACGACAAACGGGATGGTCGACAAGAGGCCAGGGTCAAAAATAAGGATGAAAATAACGGAAATGCCCGCCAACCCCGCCCATATGGGAATTCCTGAGATCAGTAAGAAAAACCCGCTTCCAAACAATAACACGGCAATTAGATATTCATTCATACAAAAGCATCTTTTTCAGGCGCCTTGGCGGGTGTTGGGGTCTGGATCTTCCTCGGAAATTTCAATATCTTTCAATTCAAACCGAGCGAGGCCTTCATTGATCACCCCTTTTCGTAAAGAGATTATCTTCTGAATAATATTTACAATGTATTGCAAAAAGAGGAGTGACATGCCGAAAGGCAGAAAAAAGTAGGGAATCCAAAGTGGGGGGCCCCAAAGAGATTCAGAGTGGGTGCCTTCAACCACGGATTCCCACCACATGGGCCACGCATACCACGCCAGAAGCAACGTCAGCACGCAGCTAAAGATTGAAACAACGATGAGAACGATTTCCCTGGTTTTAGGTGAAAGGTGAGTGAGAACCAAATCGACATTCAGGTGGTGTTCATGTTTCTGAACAAAAGGCGCTCCTACAAAAACCGAGAATATCAGGAGGAACACCGACGCTTCAATTTGCCAGATGGTTGAAATGCCTAAGATTTTACGGACCAGAACGCCTTCGGTAACGATCATGGCGGCGGCCAGAATGCACAGGGCGGCAATACCGCCGCTGATGGCGCTAAATCCGTTTATCAGCCGGGCAAGGCAAACGCCAATCTTTTTTGTCACCGATGCCATCTCCTTCTTCAAAGACGGATTTTTTAGAATCTACCTCTCCTCTTGAGCAGAGTGATCCGCCTGGAATCCTGCGATTCCAAGTGATGAGCGCTGTCAAATTGAGTGGAAAATCCTTTTTTCACAGCCACAAAGCTCTATTTCATGGCTTCGGCAGCCAGTTTGAGCAGTTCGTTTCCCCCTTTGACGGTTTCGGCGTAGTTTTTCCAGGCGGTTTTTTTAGCAAATTCGAGCCATTGGTTAAATTCTGCCTGGGTCATGTAATGAATGTTCACACCCGCTTTGGTATATGCCTCGATCAGTTTATCGGCCAGGCTTTTGAAATTTTGATATATCCAGTTCTCATGCATCCATTCAGCTGTTTTCAGGAAGATTTTTTGTTGTTCGGGTGTGAGCCGATCCCATGTTTTTTTTGAGATGACGAGATTTTCGGCCATGTACCAGATGGAATAATCTCTGGGGGCATTGATGTATTTCAGCACCTCATACAGCCGGTAAGATACGAATGAAGCCGAGGACGTCATCATGGTGTCCAATACACCGGTTGAGAGTGCGTGGTACGTTTCGGAAGAAGGCATACTGGTAATCGAAGCGCCGGCTTCACGCATCATAAATTCAAACTTTTTGCCGGCTGCTCTAAGCTTGGTTCCTTTCACATCAGCAGGAACGCTTATCTGTTTGATCTTGCTGCCGATGCCACCATCAAACCAGGCCCAGACCAGATTTTTAACCCCATTTTTTCCCATCAGCGCATCAATCTTTTTGCCGATCGGTTTGTTTCTCCATGTCAGTCCCTGTTTAATATTCGCAACTGAACAGGGCATGAGTGTTATGGACAGTTGAGGAACCTTTCCGGATGCATAATCGAGGGGAAACACCGACATATCCAGAGCGCCCTTGCGCATCGCATCCCATTGCTCCTTCGGTTTGAACAAAGATTTAGCAGGATAGTAGCGGAATTTAATCGCTCCATTGGTCTCTTTGGTCACCATTTCGCCAAAAACTCGGGCCATCCGATCCCTGACATCACCGGCGGCAAATTGATGCGAAACTTTTAAGGTCATCGATTTGGCGCCTGAGATTTTTGGGCTTAAGAAAATCATCGAAAACGCCGTGATAAAAAGAATGGAAATGAAAAAGAAAGTTCTTGATCGCATTTTGTTTCCTCCCATTTTTCAGGTTTGATACAAAAAAATGATCCAAACTCGCCTCATCAGCGCTTTTTGCACTGAATATACCCTATAAAATAGGGAAAAAGAACCGATGAGTCAAGTAAAATATCCAATCGGATCCGGTGGCTATAAATCGATCTCTATGGTTGACAAATGACCGACCAGTCGGCCTTTTATTATTAAATATGATATCTTTGAGAAAATGAATATACATATATTATATAAGAAATAGAATATATTACGAGATCATTGACCGATCGACCTTGACAAACTTAAAGAAGGTTTTATATTAGACCGTTTGGTCGGTAAAACTGTTTAATCAAGGGGTGACCCTTATAGATGAGCGTTGTGTTCTCGGATAAACCATGGCTCCGATTATCGTTAACAAAGAAGAAAAAACAAGGCTGATTGCCCGAGCCGCGTTGCAATTGTTTTCTCAAAAAGGTTACCAGGCCACCAGTGTCAGCCGAATTGCACAAACTGCCGGTATCGGCAAAGGAACCATATATGAGTATTTTGCAACCAAAGAGGAAATCTTTCTTGCAGCTATCATGGAGTGGTCCGCACAGTTTAACGAGCGGATAGACGAAAAATCTGAAGGTGTCAAAGATCCTGTTCAACTGCTTTATATCATTGCCGAGACGATGTGCGAAATTTGCGATCCCGAAGATTTGGAGACCATGCGTATCATCTATGAGGTCATGCAGCAGACCCTGGTTAAAAACGGGGTTCTCTTTAACAAGCGGCATCTGGTAAGAGAAATACTGATCGAATCTCGCCAGATGGTGGTGAATATATTGCTCGATGGCATTTCAAAGGGTCTATTTCGACCCGAAATCGCCAGTGATGCCGAAAGAATTGCGGTGAACTTTTTAGCGTTTCTTGACGGTGTCGGTTTACACAGCCTGGTTTCAGAAAATTACCTGAACCTAAAGGAACAGATCGATTTTTATCTGCATCATCTCCTTAGGATGATTCTAAAGGAATGATGTCGCTAAGAGGTTCTCGATTTTGTGTTAGATTATCAACATTGAATCCTATTGGAAATAGCAGCCGATGAATGCAAAAACAGAAACAAAACATCCCGCACCGCCTCGCACAAAAAAGAGATTGATCGAGCGAATCTGGGCGACCTTGCCATTTATTTTTTTGGTTGTTTTGGTGGTAATCATAACGAATCTTTTTCAACGGATTCAAACCCAGAAAGAGCGAATTGCCGCTGAAAAATCAGCCGGTCTCGTCCAGGAGCAAACCGCGATGAACGTGGTGACCCTCGATATCGTCCCCTCGCCCATCCGGGATCGTATCAATCTGCCCGGCGTGACCGCTCCTTGGATTCAATTGAAGATACTATCGGAAGTGAAGGGAAAAGTGCTCAAAAAATCGGTTAAAGAGGGCGAACATATTAAAAAGGGAGACGTCATCGCCCGTCTTGATAATAGGGATTTTAAAAACAATTTTCTTTCTATCAAATCTTCTTACCATGCAGCCAAAGCTTCTCTGAATCGGATTAAAAAACTAAAACAAACCGGCTCATCGACCCAGTCCCAATTTGATGAAACCTTCGCAAGGGTGGAGAACCTCAAGGCTTCCATGGCAAACGCTGCCCTGAATCTGGAGCGAAGTGTCATCCGCTCCCCAATGAACGGTGTCGTCAACCGTCTTTTTGTTGAAGAAGGCCAGTATCTGAGCGCTGCTGATCCGGTAGCGGAAATTATTCAGATTAACCGCATCAAGGTCAAAGTGGGTATCCCTGAATCCGATGTGGATGCGGTCAGACATTTGAATGATTTTGAAGTTAAAATCGATGCCCTGAGCGGAAAGACGTATAGGGCAACAAAGCATTTTCTGTCAAACACCGCCGACTCGATGGCTCGGTTATATAATTTAAATCTTGTCATTGAAAATGTCACCAAAGAGATACTACCGGATATGTTTGCCCGGGTCGAGATTGTAAAAAAAGAGATTTTAAACGGTATTTCAGTGCCGATTTATGCGGTTATCAACCGATCCAAGGAAAAAATTGTCTATATTGTTAACGATAATCATGTCCACGCCCGAAAAGTGGAGCTGGGGTTGCTCGACGGCTGGCACGTACAGGTCAAAAGCGGACTCAAAAAAGGGGATCATGTGATCGTTGTGGGACAACGAAATGTAAATCCGGGCCAGGAGGTAAAAATCGTTCGTAGCATCAAGGATATGGAGGATTTGATGAAATGATCCTTTCAAACACCGCTATCCGAAATCGGATCAGTGTGATGGTCCTTGGCGTGATTATACTCGCTGTCGGTATCTACTGTTATATAGTGCTCCCAAGGGAGAGCGCACCGGATATCACGATTCCCAACGTGTTTATCTCAACGAGCTACAAGGGAGTTTCCTCTTCGGATATTGAAAGCGCAATCACGATTCCGATAGAAAAAAAGCTCAAAGGGCTTGATCGGGTAAAAAAGATTCACTCTGTCAGCGCCGAGGGCGCCTCGCAGATCAATGTCGAATTTATTCCGGGGACCGACATCGATGAAGTTCTTCAAAAAGTCAAAGACAAAGTGGATGAGGCCAAAAAGGATCTTCCTGGAGATCTGGAGGACGACCCGTCGGTATTTGAGGTCAATTTTTCCGAACTGCCAATTGTTGTCTATGCGCTCTCAGGTGATTGCGGACTAACCTGTTTAAAGGATATCGCCGATGATCTTGAAGAAGACATCGAATCGATTCAGGGTGTTTTGGAGGTGGATGTCACCGGTGGGCTAGAACGCGAAATCAAAATTGAAGTTGAACCGGACAAGCTTGCCTACTATCAAATACCGGTGACAAGATTCCAAACCGTGGTCAACAGCGAAAATCAGAACACCTCGGGTGGCGCCATCACCCTTGGGGACGGTCGCTATCAGCTGCGCGTTCCCGGCGAATTTTCAACACCGGACGAAATCTATGGCCTGGTCTTAAACGTGGTAGACGGAAATCCAATCTATCTTAAGGATCTGGCCAAAGTCAAAGATGGTTTCAAAGATGAAACCAGCCGATCCCGGTTGGACGGCAGCGAATCTGTGACTATATCGATCAAAAAGCGGGTGGGTGAGAACATCATCGCCATCACAGATCAGATTGAAGAGTTGATCCAAAAAAAAGAACCGGCCTGGCCAAAAGGAACCCGGATTACCAAACTGATGGATCAGGCCAAAGATATCCGGCTGATGGTCGCGGACCTGGAGAACAATATCCTTTCCGGACTGGTGCTGGTCATTATCGTTCTTTTTTTTGCCCTGGGGTTTCGAAACGCCGTTTTAGTGAGTCTTGCCATCCCCTTTTCCATGCTGTTATCCTTTGCCATCCTTTATGCTCTCGGCATCACTCTCAATATGGTGGTGCTTTTTTCGTTAACCCTGGCCCTCGGAATGCTGGTTGATAACGCCATCGTGATCATCGAGAATATTTACCGGTACATGGAACAGGGCGTCTCCCGAATCCAGGCCGCCATGTGGGCCACTGGAGAAGTGGCACAACCTGTCATCGGCTCCACCCTCACCACCCTGGCCGCATTTTTTCCCTTGATTTTCTGGCCCGGCATCATGGGGGAATTCATGAAATATCTGCCGATCACTCTGGTCGTCACCCTTTCATCGAGTCTTTTCGTCGCGCTGGTAATCAATCCGGCGCTCACCGCTATCTTTGCAAAGCTCAAGCATCAAAGCAAATTCACCCATGAACCATTGAGTGCGGATGAAGTTCAAAAGGCCGGTGAAAAACCGGTGGAAATCAAGGGGTTTGTTCTTAGGGTCTATGCAAGCCTCCTCGCTAAATCCCTCAAACATCGGGTCGTCGTCGTTTTGATATCCTTTGCATCTCTGATCCTCCTTTTTCAGTTTTGGCTATTGGCTGTGGGCCTGGAAAAACCGGTAGAATTTTTTCCGGATATCGAACCCCACAGCATTTATGTCAATATTGTCCCGCCGGAAGGGGCGGATTTGGAATATGTCGATCGTATCGTCAAAAAGACCGAAATGGCCTTGCTCGAAACGAAAGAAAAAGCGACCGCCGGCCCGCCCATGATTCCGATCGATCGTTACGAATCTTTTTATATGCCCCGATCGCATCGCAAGGCGAGTGGTGAGGAGTTTATTGCACCTGGTGAAATGGATAATATTGAACATATTTACGCCAAAGCGGTTGTCCTATCCGGGGGCGGCGATTCGTTTAGTCCCAACTCACCCACCCATATCGGGGTTCAATTTATTGACCTGGAAGATCGCAGACGGTCTTCGAATTTGACAACCGAAGAGATTCGAAAACGGGTAAAGGGGATACCGGGTGCAACAATCACAGTTGCAAAAGCAGAAGAAGGTCCGCCCACCGGCGCACCGATCAATATCGAAATTTCAGGAGATAACTTCCGGGTGCTGGGAGATATTGCGAAAAAGATCAAAGAGATTCTCGAAAAAATTCCTTTTGTTGAGGATATTCAGGATGACTATGTTTCGGGCATCCCGTCCATACGGGTCAGAGTGGACCGGCAAAAGGCCGCTCTTTTCGGTCTTTCGACCGAGATTATCGGATTTGCCTTAAAAACCGCATATAATGGCTTGAATATCTCCACCTATCGTGAAGGGGATGAGGATTATGACATTTCCGTTATACTTCATAAAGCAGACAGGTCGGTCTTGGATGTGCTTTATAAACTGATGCTGCCGGCCCCTTCAGGGCAATTGGTCCCGCTGACCTCCATCGCATCGATCGATTACTCAGGGAATATCGGAAATATTGTCCGCATCAACCACAACCGCGTTGTCACCGTCAAAGCCGATGTGGATGAAACAAGGGTTCCCGGTGCAGTAGCACGTGTGCAGGCGGAAAAGCTTTTGAAAAGATTTGTTCTCCCTGCCGGATATAGGATTCAGTTTACCGGTGAATTTGAATTTCAGCAAGAATCAGAAGCATTTCTCTCCAAAACGTTTGTAGTTGTGGTGTTTTTGATATTTCTCATCCTGGTATCCCTTTTCAATTCCGTGGCCCAGCCTTTGATTATTCTGACATCGGTCATCTTATCCCTGGGGGGTGCGTTTCTTGGCCTGGCCCTGTTGAAGTCCCCTTTCGGCATCATTATGACCGGCGTCGGGGTGTTCTCTCTGGCCGGTGTCGTGGTCAACAATGCCATCGTGTTGATCGATTATACCAACAAGCTCAGACAAAGAGGAATGGACCTTTACAACGCGGTTATTTTCGCCGGCGCGACTCGGCTTCGCCCGGTCCTGCTGACCGCCATCACAACCATTTTAGGCCTTTTGCCGATGGTGACCGGGGTCTCCTTCGATTTTCATAAAATGAACATGTCTTATGTCAGCGAATCGACCCAGTGGTGGCAATCGATGGCGATTGTGGTTATTTTTGGGCTCATGATAGCAACCATTCTGACGCTCATCGTCGTCCCCACACTTTATTCCCTGTTGATTACCACCAAAATACGCGGCGCATCCTTGATCGAAAAAATAAAACAGATCTACTGGAAACCGGTCAGGCGATATCCGGTCTAATCAGATGTAGCGTCGCGTGACCGATTTCCCCGGAATGCGCTGTTCTAATATCTAAATCAGTAGCCTCAGTGAGAAAAAATGTATGACTTATCGCCTTGTCGCTAATACCAATCTAATTATCAGCGAGGTCCTCTAAAGAATGAGATCGAGGTGTATGAGGTCACGCTGAAAGAGAAGGTGGCCAGCCCGAACATCTATCGCTGGGGAATCTCTCCAGGCGGCAAAACTGTACACCCTGGCATCTTGCGAAGTTCCGCTTCAGGACCGGGCGGAGCGTAGACCGCCAGGATTTTCATCTCCTCCCACCCCGTGTTGATCGTCTCATGGTAGACGTCCGGTGGGATGTGGATCAGCATGCCGGCGTGAATCGTCTGCCGCTCATCCTCGACTAACTGTTCCCCCTCTCCCGACAGTACATACAGGATCTCCTCGACCCCTGGATGATTGTGGCGCGTATGGCCCTTGCCCGGGGCCAACACCACCACTCCGGCGCTGAAGTACTGAGCGTCCGTGACACGCGGCTCGCTCATCCATTTCAGCACGCCCCAGTCGAACACCTGAGTTTCGACCTCTTCAGGAGATACAAATCGCTTTCCCATCGTGATTCCTTTCGTTCGTTTATCGCAGCGAAGTTCCACACTGAGGACATTTCGATAACTAGTGGGCGGAACGGCCCCTGCATGCAGGACAGCAGCGGGTGGCAAGAAGCGTCACGAGTGTGCCGAACAGACCAAGCAGCACCGAGACGGGAAACCATCTCCACTGCTTTATCCGACACGCCCTCACGATGAATCCCGTTCCCGCACCGATCAAAGTATAAAAACTTGCTTTCGAATCACCTATATATTGCAGATAACTACCTGTGTGTCAAGGACAACATCGACACAACATGAGGCATTCGGCGGCCTAGGCTGCGCCCAACTGACCACAGGCAGCAGATATATCCTGTCCCTTGCTCTGCCGAATGATGACTGTGTGGTTGTTTTGATGCAGGATTTCGTGAAACCGTTCAATGATGGACTTTGACGGCCGTTTGAACTCACTTCTTTTGTGTTCGTTGAACGGAATAAGATTAATTTTAGCCTTGATCGGCCTGATAAATTTACTGAGGCGTTCGGCGTCTTCAACCGAATCGTTCACACCTTGGATGAGGATATATTCAAAAGTGATTCTCCGACCGGCGTGCAAACGATACTCCCTGCATGCAGCCATCAATTCTTCGACCGGAAATCTGCGGTTGATCGGCATCAACCTGTCGCGAGTTTTATTCTCTGTCGCATTTAGAGATACTGCCAGATTGACCCGGGTATCCCGATTTAAATCAGGTATTTTGGAGACCAGGCCGGCGGTGGAGAGGGTTACCTTGCGGTTTGAAAATTTTAGACCAAAATCGCTGTTTGTGAGGACATCAATCGCCCGGACAACGTTTTGATAATTGGCCAGCGGTTCCCCCATGCCCATCAGAACGATATTGGTCAGGCGTGTGGAATCGTTCATCTCGTTCGCAATGTCACGTACCTGAGAGAGGATTTCACCCTTTGTAAGATCCCTGGTCAAGCCGTATTGGCCGGTCAGACAGAATCGGCATCCTTGAGCGCATCCTACCTGGCTTGATATACAAAGTGTGTAGTGGTCCCTTTCAGGAATGATCACGCTTTCAACATATTTCCCGTCAGTCAGTTTGAAAAGGTATTTTAGGGTGCCATCTTTTGATCTCTCTACCTGTTTTTTTTCGAGTCGGTTTATTGTAAAGTGGGCCGAAAGCAACCGCCTCAGTTCCTTGGCCAAATCGGTCATGTTATCAAAGGCATCTACCTGATAGAAATAAATCCACTTAAAAATCTGACTCGCGTGAAAAGGTCTATAACCTCTGTTTTGGAGCCAAAGTGTCAACTGATCGATAGTAAGCTCTTTTATATCCGTTTTTTTAGAAAGATGCATCATTTTACCTTGACATAGCATCTATATAATAATATTTTCAAGGTTTTAGTTAATGCGAAAGGTTTTTTATGTTTGAAAATCTCAGTGAAAAACTCAATTTAGTATTTAAGAAGCTTAAGGGCCACGGCAAACTATCGGAAAAGAACATTGAGGAAGGTTTAAAAGAGGTCCGGATGGCGCTTCTGGAAGCCGATGTTCATTATAAGGTAGTAAAAAAATTGGTTTCAGATATCAAGGCACGAGCCCTTGGTCAGGAGGTGATGGCAAGCCTGACGCCCGGGCAGCAGGTCATAAAAATCGTAAATGAAGCGCTTACGGCGCTGATGGGCTCCCAGCACAAAGGACTGAAGCTATCGGGCACCAAGCCGATATCGATCATGCTGGTCGGCCTCCAGGGATCCGGGAAAACAACAACTGCGGGCAAGCTTTCTGTTTTGTTGCAAAAAGAAGGAAGAAAACCCTATTTGGTGCCCGCCGATGTTTACCGACCGGCAGCGATCGAGCAGTTAAGTAAACTGGGAGAACAGATATCTGTACCGGTTTTTCCTTCTAAAGTTGAAATGGACCCTGTTCAGATTTGCCGTGAGGCCAGAACAGCCGCCCAGCATGAAGGGTGCGATACGCTCCTTCTTGATACAGCCGGCCGGCTTCACGTGAATGAGGAGCTGATGGGTGAACTCTCCCGGATCAAGGACGCGGTGAAGCCCTCTGATATCCTTCTTGTTGCAGATGCCATGACCGGCCAGGACGCGGTGAATATCGCCCAGGCATTTGATCTTGCGCTCGATATTGGTGGTGTCATCCTGACAAAGATGGATGGTGACGCGCGGGGCGGCGCGGCGATCTCGATTCGGTCAATCACAAACAAGCCGATAAAATTTATCGGTGTCGGCGAAAAGCTCAATGCACTGGAACCTTTTCATCCCGACCGGATGTCCTCTCGGATACTCGGTATGGGGGATGTCCTTACGATGATCGAAAAAGCCCAGGAAGTGGTTGACGAAAAAACAGCGGCAGCCCTTGAAAAAAAGCTGAGAAAAAATCAATTCACTTTGGAAGACTTCAGGGACCAGATGGTTCAGATACGCAAAATGGGTTCGTTCTCCGAACTGATCAATATGATCCCCGGGATCGGTAAAAGCAAACAGTTAAAGAATCTAAAGGTGGACGAAAAAGAATTCGTCAGGATAGAAGCTGCAATCAATTCCATGACGCCCCGGGAACGTCGCGAACATACCATCATCAATGGGAGCCGGCGGAAGCGAATTGCCAAGGGGAGCGGTACCAGCCTGCAGGATGTAAACAAATTGCTAAAAAATTATACGCAAGTAATGAAAGTAATGAAAAAAATCAACAAAGGCGGCATTCACGGAATCGACCGCGGAATGTTGCCGATATGAGGGAGAATTGATATGCCAGTAAAAATCAGATTAGCCAGACACGGCGCAAAAAAAAGACCCTTTTACAGGATTGTTGTTGCCGACGGTGAAATGCCACGTGATGGAAAATTTATCGAAATGGTCGGCACTTACAATCCGTTGCTTGATCCGGCAAAAGTATCGATGAAACAGGATCGAATCAAATACTGGATCGATCAGGGTGCCATTCCAACAGATACGGTCAAAAGTCTTTTGAAAAAAGAGGGCTTTTTTGCTAATCCTGCTGAGTGACGTTATCCCGAATTCTCACAACCTGTATAGGAGATGGAGCTATGAAAGATTTGATCAAGTATATTGCCGAATCATTGGTAGACAATCCGGAGCAGGTAGCGGTAGAAGAAGTTGAGGGAAACCAGACATCGGTATTGGAACTTAAAGTGGCCCAAGAGGATCTGGGCAAAGTTATCGGAAAGCAGGGAAGGACGGCGCGGGCGATGCGGACTATACTCAGCGCAGCATCTGCGAAACTAAAAAAACGGACTGTCCTTGAGATCATAGAATAATTGTGTGAAAAAAACAGATTTCTCCCGGTGGGAAAAATTGTTGCAGCCCACGGTGCCAAGGGAACCTTGCGGGTATACGCTTACACTGAATCTCTGTCGGTTTTCGAACGGTGCAGCCGGATTCTGGTCAGAACGTCAAAAGCGCCGGAAAAGACATTTGAAATAAACTGGGTCAAAGCGCATTCCCGGGGAGTTCTTTTATCTCTCAAAGGCATAACCGATCGCGATCAGGTCGAATCACTGATCGATTCTGATCTTTTTATTGAGAAGAAAATATTTCCGGATCTTGAAAACGGCCTTTATTACTGGTTTGACATCATCGGGCTGTCTGTCTTTACCGCAGATGAAAAATACCTCGGCCAAATTGATTCGATCATGCCCACAGGGAGCAACGATGTCTACGTTGTAAAGGATCCACAGCAAAAAAATGGGCCTGAGATAATGATTCCGGCCCTCGAGTCGGTTGTGTTGACTGTTGACCTTAAAAAAAAGATCATGAAGGTCGATTTACCGGAAGGACTGCTGTGAGGAGATCGGAAAAACAGGCGGGATTAAAAAATAGCGACCGGGTGCCGATGATCCGTTTTGTCAATCTGACAATTTTTCCGGAGCTTTTTTTTTCGTTTTCGGAACATGGAATTGTTAGAAAGGCGATAGATCAAAAGACGATAGCCGTTTCCACCGTCAACATCAGAGATTTTACAAAGGACAGGCACCGGACGACCGATGACAAGCCGTATGGCGGTGGCTGTGGGATGGTGATGAAGCCCGAACCGTTGGCCGCAGCAATTCGGCATGCCCGAAATGAGATCCCTGACTCAAAAACGATTCTCCTGACGCCTCAAGGGCAAGTGTTCAATCAAAAAATGGCTCTAAATTTCGCATCTGCAAAGGGGCTCATTCTGGTTTGTGGCAGATACGAAGGTGTAGATGAACGGATCTGCAGCGATTTTATCGATCATGAAATTTCAGTCGGCGATTATGTCTTAACCGGTGGAGAGCTAGGGGCGATGATCATTATCGATGCCATCACCCGTTTGATTCCCGGATCGTTGGGGGGCGCCGACTCAGCCGAGAAAGATTCGTTTTCCGATGATCTGTTGGAACATGCGCATTATACCCGACCGCGAACCTTTGAGGGAGAAAGTGTCCCTGAAGTGCTGCGATCGGGAAACCACAAGGAAATTGAAAAATGGCGCCTTGAAACAGCGTTGATTCGAACTTTTTTGAAAAGAAAAGATCTGTTGAAGAACAGAGCCTTGACCGAACAAGAGTCATATATTCTAAAGAAGTGGTGTTTTGAGATTGAAGAAATTATTCGCACCTAATCTTTTCGTGGCCCTGTTGCACTATCCGGTGATCAATAAAAACGGTAATACCATAGCCTCTGCCGTAACCAATTTAGACTTGCATGACATATCCAGGGTAGCAAAAACATACGGGGTGAGAGGATTTTATGTGGTAACCCCTTTGACGGATCAGCAGGCTCTCATTCGCAGAATTGTTTCGCACTGGGTATGCGGAGTCGGATCGAGATACAATCCAAAACGGCGTGCCGCATTAGAGCTGATCCGGATCAAAACCGCGTTGGATGACGTGATTGATCATATCAAAGCAAAGGAAAAAGCGATGCCGGTAACGGTTGTCACAGCTGCGGATCGGAAGCGGATGAACGGTCAACAAGAAATCGGTTTTTGCCGGTTTCGCGCAATGTTAAAAGAAGAGCGCGTATATCTGTTAATTTTCGGCACGGGATGGGGGCTTTCCGAAAAAATCCTTGCCAGGGCAGACTACCTGCTTGAACCGGTCTCCGGCCGTACCGGATACAATCACCTGTCAGTCCGATCAGCGGCATCAATTATTTTGGATCGATTGATGGGGCAATAAATTTTATTGCAATAGTGCTGATTGTCGATTAAAGGGCACAGGTCAGCAAAAAAACCCGAAATTTTCAGCAATGTGAGAGGATAAAATTATGGAAACAATAGAACAGCTTGAAAAAGAGATGATGCGGCTTGATCACCCTGATTTTTCTGCCGGTGATACGGTTAAGGTGAGTGTCAGGATCAGAGAAGGTGAAAAAGAGCGTATCCAGGCCTTTCAGGGTGTGGTTATCAGTAAACGTAATGGAAGAACCAACGCGACATTTACGGTTAGAAAAGTTTCATACGGCGTGGGCGTCGAACGTATTTTCCCACTTCATTCTCCGATCATCGATAAAATTGAGGTGATTTCAAAAGGGCGTGTGCGAAGGGCAAAGATCTATTATTTGCGTAAACTGAGGGGTAAAGCCGCAAGAATAAAAGAACGCCGCTAAAACCGGGCCCGATTGTCAACGCCCATCTTTCAAAAGATATTTGAGGCCATCTTTCTGTTATGTCCAGGTAACCGGTGATAACAAACGTTTTAAAAAGAAGTTACCCCGAATGTTGATGCCGTGGAATACGACCTGTGGGCATTTGAAAAAAAAGCCATAGCGTGCGGTTGTAAAAGAATTGCCGGTATAGATGAGGCCGGCCGGGGACCGCTTGCCGGACCGGTTGTCTCTGCAGCGGTTGTTCTCCCTTTTTCGTTTCCACTTTGGGATCTTCCGGATTCAAAACGACTGGCCCCGAGACGGCGATACAAAATTCTTCCGGTCATTTATCAACATGCGCTTTCTATCGGTATCGGTATCGTTGATCCCGTGGAAATCGATCGGATCAACATCCTTAATGCATCGCTTCTCTCCATGGCCATTTCGGTGAAAAACCTTCACCCGCAACCGGATATGCTGCTGATAGACGGTCTCCATCGAATTTCAGGGCTTGTTTCATCAGACATCTTGCAAAAACCGATCCCCAAAGGAGATACCCTCAGTGTTTCCATCGCCGCCGCATCTATAATTGCGAAGGTGACCCGGGATCGTTTGATGGAAAGGTATCACCAGGATTATCCGGAATTTGAATTTTGCCGGCATAAAGGATATCCGACCCGGGCGCACAAGGAAGCGATAAAAACTTTTGGGTGCTGCCCCATCCACAGACGTAGCTTCAAAGGGGTGAAAGAGTATCTGTGATGTTGAGCGATAGCCAGGAATTCGGGAAAAAAAGCGAATCGGTCGCCGTCAGGTATTTAAAAAAGAATGGATATAAGATTTTAATGCAAAATTATCGAACAAAATTGGGTGAAATTGATATCATCGCCAAGGATAAAGATACGATTGTCTTTGTGGAGGTCAAAGCGAGAAGATCATCTTATTACGGTAATCCAAAATGGGGAGTTACCCTAAAAAAACAGAAGAAAATTTCAATGGTCGCTCTCTGCTACCTTAAATCGATAAAACAGAGCCGAACAAAAGCCCGGTTTGATGTGGTGGCGGTCAACGCGGGTGGAGACAAACCCAAAATAGAACTCATTAAAAACGCCTTTGACCTCGCCTATGGATGATCCGGAACAGATGCAGTTGGAGGCCGGTCTTTATATCGTTGCCACACCGATCGGCAACCTGGACGATATTACGTTAAGAGCGCTGAAAACACTAAAAGCGGTCGATTTTATTGCGGCTGAAGATACCAGACATACCGCCCGGCTCCTTTCCCATCACGGGATTAAAGGTGCCCGTCTGATTTCTTACCACGATCATAACGAGAGAAGCCGTGCACCTGAACTGATAGCCAGCATCAAAGGAGGCGCCTCCGTGGCAGTTGTTTCGAAGGCAGGAACACCCCTGGTATCAGACCCCGGGTACCGTCTTGTAAAAACGGCGATTGCAAATCGTACAAGGATCATTCCGGTTCCCGGTGTATCCGCCGCCATTGCCGCTCTTTCTGTATCGGGTCTTCCAACCGATTCATTTGTCTTTGAGGGATTTCTACCCCGGGTAAAGGGAAATCGAATTAAGAGACTGAAACAACTCGCTGCTGAAAAGCGTACGCTCATATTTTATGAATCCCCCCGCCGTGTTCTGACCCTTCTGAAGGAAATTCAGAAAATCATGGGGGACCGGCCCGGTGCATTGTCCCGGGAGATGACCAAGCTTTACGAAGAATTTATAAGAGGGAGGCTCTCTGCAATAATCAGCGCCCTTACAGAGCGTTCCGGAATAAAAGGCGAATGCACCCTAGTTGTCAGGGGAGGTGAAATAAAGAACGGTGTTTCAGAAACAACACTGCGGGCGGAAATAGAGGTCGGTTTGCAAAACCGGGATGCAACGATTTCATCTATCGCAAAAGCGGCGGCAAAAAAATATGGCCTGCCCAAACCTAGCGTTTATAAGGAAATTTTAAAGATAAAAGATGAATAATAGAAACCCCCTATATCCCGTCATATTATCTGTTCCCAAAAATAGTAGAAATCTGTTGGCCGGAGAAAAGGTATCGGCATTAAGGCATCGTGCACGAGAAGCCCTTGAAATATCCGCACAAAAAAGTGGCGTTGTTTTGGGTGAACTGAAAAAAAACAAAAATGGAGCGCCGCTTCCCTTTAACGGAATTCACTGGTCTCTTACACATAAATCCAAATATGTCGCAGCTGTGATTAGTCCCGAGCAGATCGGGATTGATATGGAGGAAATTCGTCCCTGTTCAACTCCTCTTTTTAATAAAATTGCAGATAGGAGTGAATGGAGCCTGATAGAAAACAATAAATTTATATCGTTCTTTCGGTACTGGACTTCAAAGGAGGCTACCCTCAAAGCGGTTGGGACCGGGCTGGCAGAACTTTCAAAATGTCACATCGAGAGTGTGATAGATGATGTTCATCTGATCGCAAAGCACCGGGGAGTCCGGTTTCATATCGAACATCATTTTTTTAAAGGACACATCGCATCGATTGTTAAAAATTCGTTTCATGTTATATGGACCCTGCAGGATGAAAACAATTCAACTGCTTCGAGTAAATTGCAAACCGTTTAGGTTTGACACGTTCGTAAATGCCTCTTTGCGAAACGATCAATTATGGAAAAGCGATGAATAACTTGCATGACAAACCAATTATTGGAATTGATCGCGGCGCCTCCTTTACCGATTTTGGTGTGGTCGCATCCGGCCGGTTAATTGATGCCTTAAGTCTTGAAAAAAGAGATTGGGACAGTATTTTTCCGGTCTACGAACGATTGACCGGCAAATATCAAAGCGATCATCTGGTGTTCACCGGATCGGTATCGGGCATGCCCGCCGATCTGGAAAAACGGATTCGGGTTATACCTGAGATCGATGCGGTTGGATTTGGCGGATCAACACTTGCCGGCTGCAATGAATGCATTGTAGTCAGCTTTGGAACCGGAACTGCAATTGTGCATTTTGCAGACAACCATGCCAGGCATGTCGGTGGAACCGGTGTAGGGGGCGGAACTATTAAAGGTCTTTCGTATTTGATGTGCGGTATTGAAGACCCCGCGGTAATAGAAAGTTTGGCATTGAAAGGTAATGCCGCGCAAGTAAATTTAACAATTTCAGATCTTGGTTATAAAAGAATCAGTTTCTTAGATTCCGATGTTACCGCCAGTAATTTCGCTTCCGTCCAATCAGAACAAATCGAAGATCTGGCTGCAGGTATATTAACGCTGGTAGCCGAAACTGCCGGTATCATCTCGTCAATTTGTGCCCGTGAATCAGGTTGTGGCGATAAAATTGTCATGGTGGGAAAAGTGGCTAAAAATAAATTTATCCGGCACACATTAAAGGGTGTCGGCAAATTGTATCATACAACCTTTATTTTTCCGGACAAACCGGGGTTTGCCACCGTCTTTGGGGCAGCCATGAAATACCGGTACGATTTATTAAATCCGGGTAAGAAAAGTGGTTAATTCCGTACTTTCACAACTGTTTTTAGGGTTTTTTTTCCGTTTTTTAGTCTATAGGACCGGTTTACGATTTTAAGGCGACCTTCAGCAAATAGTTGTATGCATTGCGGGTAAAGCTCCCACTCTAGCTTTAACCCTTTTTTTTTGATCGTCTCAATCGTATCGTCTCCATCAATCTCAAACGCTTTCTGTCCGATAATCGGGCCGGAATCTTCCCCGTAATCTACAAAATGGACGGTGCAACCGCCGACCTTGCACCCGTATCGATACGTATCACCATAACCGTCTGTACCGGGAAATGAGGGAAGAAGAGCAGGGTGGATGTTCATGATTCGGAAACGGTCGTCGGGGGGGTTATTGATCCGGTCAATAAAATAGGGGGTCAATACCCGCATAAATCCTGCCAGCACCAGAATATCGAATGGGAACGCCTTGATTTCAGCCAAAAGCCTGGCCTCTGCGATTGCCCTGGAGCTGAAAAAAGTATTTATCTTCTCAGGAGCGGAATTTTCGGAAAAAATGGACTGTTTTGCAAGCAGATCCGTTAGATCAAAATCTCTAGGGAGAGAAATGTTTTCAGGAGCTGTTTTAAAGTTTTGCAGGATTGTCGCATAGTCCACAGAAAAGGCCGGGATGCGGTGCTTTATGGCCCTTTTTATACCCTCAGCTTTCGGATTGTCAGACCCGACGAACACCATGTTGCCATCTATTTGGCCGGTTTCACATCCATCGATGATTGCCTGCAGATTTGTCCCACCACCGGAAATCAGTGCGCCGATACGGATTCTTTTACTCATTTTTTATTCGAACATCGGTATATTTTTTATTCCACCGGATACGATCTTGCTGCATGCGCATTTTTTTTATCCTATGCCTGATGTGATTTTTCCCAAAATATCAGGTGCGAAACTTGAGTGATTATTTTCCGAACTTGAAAACCCGGGATAACACCTGAACCGTCTTTTCACTCACATCGAGGTTTTCGATATCGCTGGGAGATGCCCATCGGACATCGAGGGCATCGTCTCCCGGTCTGGGTTCACCGTTTACATAATCTGCCATCAGGTCAACGATCACGTAGTGAAACCGAATGCGACCCATCTCGTCCCGATCAACCACATCAAATGTGAAAGCCGGCATCCGGGCGTGTATGGTAATACCGGTCTCTTCCATAATCTCCCGTTCTGCTGCTTTCTGAAGGGTTTCGCCTAATTCAACACTCCCCCCTGGAATCGCCCATTTTCCCTTTGCCGGCGGGGCGCCCCGTTTCACGAGCAAGACCCGGTTTTGATGAAATACAAATGCGCCCACAGCCACGCGAGGGTATTTTGGATATGCAGAAGGTTTTAAGTCAGCCACAGTTTGCTATTTTCCCTGTTGTCCATTTCTCGAAGATTTTGAACCGCTACGGTTTTCAAACCGATTCTAACGCTTTCGTAAAAAACTTCAATTCTATTCCATCGCCTTAAATTTCTCTTTTATTGCGCCACATACCGGGCATCTTTCAGGGGCCTTCGCCTCGCTGATATAGCCACAGATCTGGCAAACATAGTACGCCGATATGCGGTCGGATAATAGATCATTGATGGCACTCTTGTACAGTTCCGCATGCCTGTTTTCAACATCCCTGGACTCGGAAAATGCTTTTTTTGGCACATCCATCCCTTCTTCTGAAGCCTCCTTGATCAATCTTGGATATTCTTCGAGATAGGCCTTTATTTCATTTTGAAACGCGTTTTCCAGGTTTTCTTCTGTGGTTCCGATTTTTCCCCGCATTAACCTTAGGTATCGCCTCGCATGAACCAATTCTGCTTCGGCCACAGCCCTGAAAAGATGGGAAAATTGCGGATATCCATCCCGCTGCGCTTTAATAGCAAAAACAGTGTTACGAGCAGCGGCTTTTGATTCTGCTGCAAATGCGAATGCTAAATTCTTTTCCGTCTTTTTAGACATGATTCCTCCCAACATAAAAAACGGCCGTTTAATTTGAAGATTTACCCTATCAAGTCAAAAGGGATGTTGATCAAATC